>JAJRYU010000522.1 GCA_024275615.1 Planctomycetota bacterium | reverse complement strand
GATCATAGACATCGTCACCGCAGGTCTTGTTGTCTCTCTCACGCCGATCGTTGGTTCGATGGAATCCGGCGAGCGAGGTGAATCATGAAAGCACACGCAACCGCCGACGATCGTCAACGCGTCATTCACGCCTTGATCCGCGAGACTTCGGATGAAGACTCCCATGCCGAACACTTGAGTACAGAGGACTTGGCCGCCTTGGTTTCTGGGACTTTGTTCAAGACGGAGTGCTCCAGAATCGAAAACCATTTGTTGAGTTGTCACTTGTGCGCCGAGTTGGCACATCGCATCCAATTGGAGTTTGAAGCTGGCGTTGTGCCTATCTTGTTACGCCGTGCCGCCTCTTCTGGACAGGGTGCCTCATCACTCTCGGCACGTTTGACGAGGCGTTGGTCTCCTTGGGTCCTTGGTGTCTTGGCTGCCGTGATTGTTCTTATTGTCTCGATGACGTCCGTCGTTCAATGCGGTAACGAAACACGATCATTGGATCGTGATCTCTTGGTCTATTTAAGACTTGGTACGCCCTTCAGCCGCCAACGAGAAGGCAAGGGTATCGCCTTGCCTATCGAACCGGGATCGTGGCTTCAAAATGGACAACCCATCGAGATTGGTCCGGGAGATTGGGTTGAGGCCATTGATCGTCAAGGTGAGTTTTGGCGTGTGACTCCGGATCGACAATACGTTTTCCGTGTGGGCAATGAATTCAGTCAGATGTTGGCAAAGCGCGCTTGGCAAGACCGCAACCAATTCACCTCCAATCGAGAAATGGACTTGCGTGGCAACGCCTTGCAAAAAGAAGGTGTTCACATTGTTCATCCTCGCCAGGAAATCTATCGAACAAGGCCACGATTGCGTTGGGCAACATCGCGTTCGGCTCGGGTCTACTACTTGTCTGTTGTCGATTCGAAAGATGGTTCTTTGCAATTGCGACGTCAAGTCAAAGGGCTGAGCTTGCCGTGGCCTGATGACGTCTTACCCCTGCGTCATGGCGCTTCGTACCGTATTGAGATCCGTCTCAAGTCATTCCAGAACCAGGTGACTGCGGCGGCGAATTTTAGTGTGGTTGATGGCAAAAAGCGCTTGGAGATCGAGTCCCAGCTGCAGGCGTTGGGCAAACTTGTGGGGAGAGGTCCAAATATCTTGCGCGCAGAGCTGCTGCGTCAAGACGGTTTTCATGCCGAGTGCCGTGAAGAACTTGAGCGCTTAAGAATCACGCAAACCGAGAATGTCGCGCTTCTGGCGCGATTGCGGCTGGCATTTGAAGAACTGGGTCTTGTCGACGAGTCCCGGCGCATGTCACGGTTGATTGCCAAGAGGCGCTAGCATGATTCACTTCCTTGTGGCCATCAACTGCCACAAAGCGCCCGACCCCGCCGACATTGGTCACTCACGAACCGTGGTCGCGCCAAGGCGGGATCTCAAAGAATCGTAGATTTGACCAATCCCTGTTATTGCAATCTGCGGGTTTTGCCGGTAACTTGCGCCGGTACGGTACTTGCGTCATTTCTTCGGATTCGCGACAGGCCGTTGGGGGGTGGTTGACAGCGCCAGCACGGTGAAGGAGAGAGGTGCCCATGGCACAATGTTTGACTGTCTGCGTTCCTGCGGATCCCGGCTACTTGAGGTCTCTTAGGGGCTTCATTCAGCCGATCTTTGAAAAGTATTGGAGCGAGGACGATGTGAGACAGTTCGTTCTCGCGATTGATGAGGCCTGTTCCAACATTATTAAACACGGCCAAAGTTGGTTTTTGCCAAAAGGCGCCATTTCGGTTTCTGTCCAAGACGGCAAGAGAAAAACCGTGGTTACAGTCCACAATTATTGCCGCGCCAAGGAAGTTGAGAAGATCAAGCCACGGGATCTCGATGACATCAAACCCGGTGGATTGGGAACACATTTCATTGCCGAAGTGATGGACAAAGTTGAATTCATCCCATGCACAGTAAGAGAGGGGCGCATGGCCCTGGTCATGACCAAGAATACGCCCGGGAAAGAAGAAACATGAAGCTCACGATAGAGACACAAGAAACAGAAGACGGAGTCATTCTTCAAGTGACAGGCGACGTTGACATGGAAAGCTCGCCACGATTGAGAGACGAGATCAAGAAGTCCATCAAGAAAAAACCTGCGACTCTCAAGTTGCGCTTGGCTGATGTGCCCTACATTGACAGCTCTGGAATTGCGGTGCTTATCGAAGGCATGAAATGGACTCAAAAGAAGAAAGTGGCCTACGCCTTGGTTGACATTAGCGCCAGTGTCCGAGACGTCTTGCAAATGTCCAAACTCCTTGCCGTATTCACCGTCGAAGGAGTCTGAAGCCTATGAACCGCGTCGCTCATGTGTTGCTTTCACCCGTCGCTGCTCTCGGCAAACTCGTTGTTGGTTTTGTCGTCGGGTTTCGTGAAAGCATTGAATCCTTGGCGCGCGTTTTTGTTCTTTTTTGGCAGACTCTCTATTGGTCCTTGATCGGACCTTTAACTGGTAAGACTCGGTTTCGTCAGTTGGTTTTTCCGTTGATGCAGCAAATAGGTGTGCGCAGTCTCTTCATCGTCTGCCTCGTTTCATTTTTGGTGGGTTTTATTCTGATCTTGAATACGGCCGATCAACTCAAGCAATACGGTGCTCTGGGCAAAGCCCCAACGATGATTTGTTTTGCCGTCGTTCGAGAGATGGGACCGTTGATGACAGCCATCGTTTTGTCCGGGCGAGTTGGTGCTGCATTTACTGCCGGACTTGGCAGCATGGTCATCAATGAAGAAGTGCTGGCTTTGGAGACCATGGGAATCAACCCCGTGGGGTATCTCGTGGCCCCTCGTTTTATCGCCATCTGTATCATGCTTCCCTGCTTGACAATGTTCAGTTACTTGGTCGGGAATTTTGGCGGACTTGTGGCCGGGACGACCATGTATGACATTGGTTGGTGGTCCTACATCACCAGCGCTAGGGATGCGTTTCAGCTCGTTGACATGGCTGCTGGCCTGATCAAATCACTTGTCTTTGCCGCCATCATTTGCATGGTTGCCTGCTACAACGCTTTCTCTGTTCGAGGTGGACCGGAAGGTGTTGGGCGGAACACGATGGTTTCTGTCGTCATTTGCTTAGTTGCGATCATAGTCGCGGATGCTTTGGTCACGGCAGTTGTTGCTAATTTCTTCTGGATCACTTGAACCGAGGGTTTTGAATTCAACTCATGTCGATCATTGAAGTTAAAAACGTTCACAAGACATTCGGTGCCGGACCAAGGGCCGTGAAGGTGCTTCAAGGAGTGAGCTTCACTGTCGAAAAAGGTGAGACCCTCTGTATTCTTGGTGGTTCGGGCGGCGGTAAATCAACACTTTTGAAAGTGATGATTGGTGCGCATGACGCCACGGAAGGTCAAGTCGTCATTGACGGCGACGACATCGTTGGCATGAATGAGAAGTCACTCAACAAAGTTCGTCGCAAGTTTGGCGTGTTGTTTCAGTCAGGCGCGCTCTTGAACTCAATGACCGTAGGCCAGAACGTTGG
>JAJRYU010000521.1 GCA_024275615.1 Planctomycetota bacterium | reverse complement strand
CTCAACATCTACAAGGCGACCGGGGATGACAAGGCCGGCCGAGCACTGTATCGCGACTTGACACAGGTCAAAGGACGTTTTTTGACGATTCGCAACTACGTCTTGTCAAAGCGAAAGCCTCGACATTTGTGGGTGCAGCCGGTGACTGATCTTGATGCCCAAGGCAGCGTTATCATGCGCGAGTATGAAGCGACCTCCCGAGGTGTCATTCGCTCTTTCCTCGACCGCTATGAAGGTTTGTTTGACTAAGGTCAGACTGCGGGGCGGGGGGTGTACTTCATGAGGATGTGGGGGATGCCATCCTCCAAGAATGTGGCTCCCCGACGCTCGAACCCAAAACGGCCGTAAAACTCTGCGAGATGGTTTTGAGCATGCATGAAGGTTGGACGGTCGGTGGGGAGCGAATCCATGGCTTTTCTCATGAGCGCACTCCCGACACCTTCTCCTCGAACTTGAGCGTGGGTCACAATGCGACCCAGCCAATGTCCCTTGTGGTCGTCAAAGCTGCGCAAGTAGGCGACCAAGGAGCCGTCGTCTAAACCCAGAAGATGGCGCGACTTTTGATCGTTGTCATCAAGATCCAAGTAAGGGCAGTCTTGCTCAACGACGAAGACTTCGGCTCTGAGTTTGAGGATGGCATAGAGCTGTTTGCTGGCGAGTTGATCAAAGGTGTACCAATGCCAAGTGATTTCATTGGGAGTCGTCATGATTCTATTTTCGAATGCCACGGCCATTTTGGCAATAGCCTCTGGTATGCTGCCAAATCATGAGTGATGATAGGCCCATGAGTGATGCCGAAACCAATCTGACTCGGGGGGAGTATACCCTGGCCGAGGTCGTCCGAATCCTCAAGGAAGGCGGGCGAACTCAGACGATTCGTGAACTCAGGGCCGCATGCGCGAGTGGGGCTTTGGTGAATCGTCAAGTTCGAGGGATCACCATGGTCAGCCATGATGCGATCATGGACTATCTGTCCGGGCCGGTCTTGGCACCACGGCCAAACTCGCCGGCTGCTCCACTCAACCCCTCGCTCAACGCGGAATCCTTGGCCCGCGCTCAGGCAGCTCTATCTCAATTGAAATCCCGGATCGAATCAGAACGGGCCCGCCGAGAGGACGATGGCGAGGCGAGTGTCGAGATTGAGGAAATTGGCGAGAACCTAGGGGAAGTGGCAAGAGTTGCGCCACAAGAAGTAACCGACAGCCAAGACGAGCAAGAGCTCGGCAGTGATGCCGATTCCGCAGTCCTAGACGAACGAACAGTCGACGACGCGCCGGAAGAAGGACCCCGTGGTCTCCCTGAACCCGAAAGCGTGCTTGGTGAAACAGACGCGCCGGAAGATTTGATAGAGGTCCTTGATATGGGACAAGGCGTCCACGCCTGCTGCAATCTAGAGATCCTCGACGACGGCACACGCCAACGTCATGGCGTGTACATGAGTTGGTTTGCCAACGAGCAACAAGCGACCGAAGGTGTCTACGCTCATGGCGTCTTGGAAGGCCCATGGAAACAATGGCACGCCAATGGCCAAGTACAGAGCATTGGCGCTTACGCGGCCGGTTTGCAAACTGGACCGTGGACAATTTGGGATGACGTCGGCCGCAAGCTCCAAGAAGGTTCCTACAAAGACGGCGTGGCTATTGGAACTTGGCGTGAATTTCATGGCAACGGCGCGCTTTGGCGAGAGTGCCATTTCGAATCGGGCGTCCTCGTGGGTACGCAACGCTATTTCGACGCTTCGGGAATCCTCATCAGTGATAGCCAGCCCAGCTGATTAGACTTCTTCACTGGTGGCGACTGGCAATTGAATGCCAGGAAAGAAATTGTCATGGCCTCACCCGAGCATGGGGATTGATGATCAGCGAGCCTACTTTCTTAGAGCATGAACATGGTGATGTAGGCACCTAGTCTTGCCAGCAGGAAGACTCGAGCCACCGTTTTGTGCCTATCGAGTCTGGTGCGATCACCGGCCAAGATCTTCTTTCCCGAAATAATCTGCAGAATGTATCCGACGACAGAGGCTGTCGCTAATGCGGCGTGAATGCTCTTCAGGAGACCGGGGGCAGTCGCCAGCCCGGTGACTGCATCACTTTGCCCGTAGATCAAAGGCCCAAATTCCACGAGAACCAAGCCGATCATGTCGCAAATGAAAGCGGCCATCATCAAAGGAACGTGTTTCTTGCGATTCTTCGCAAAGACCAGGCCAGCGATGACGAGAAGAACAGCGGCTGTGGCCAGGAGGGTGGCAATGGTGGTGAGCGTTTCCATTTGACGGCGAAATCCCTGTACGAAATCAATAAATGCCATAAAGGCCGATGCAATTCCCTGATCTTATAGCCTCCTTTTCCAAATGAGGCGAGCGAGACACGGGGTTTTCCTTGTGATCTCTAAAAAGAATTGACAAAGACCTGGGGGCAGGGCATAGGATAGGACGGGTGAAAGATTGGTGGGGACCTTCAGGAACTGAAGTCCTTCGCCATTTCAGGAGTTTGCATGACTGATAGCGCCGACATCAACAAGAAGCCAGACGATTCAACTGCTCCTGCAATCAAGGTCCTGATTGTTGACGACCACAAACTCATGGTCGATTGTCTACGACCAAACCTTGAAACCCATATTGACGGTTTGACTGTCGTGGGGTGGGCCGATGATGGCACAAAGGCAGTTGAGATGGCCCAGGCCTTGTCACCAGATCTGGTGATCATGGACATCGACATTCCAGGTATGGGGTGTTTTGAGGCAGCGCAGAGTATTCGCACGAGAAATCCCGCTGTCCTGGTCATGTTCCTCTCAGCGCACCAACATGATGAGTACATTGAAAGCGCCCTGAGAGTGGGAGCGCGGGGTTATGCCGTCAAGAACGAGGAATTGGAAGCAATCATCGCTGGCGTCCGTCGTATCCTCTCAGGCGAGCTCTACTACTCTCCATCCATTTTGAATCGAGTGCGTGTTGACGAAGAAGGCGGACTTTCCTTGGATCGTCCACCAACAACCAGATTGCAGCTTCTGACGGAACGTGAAAGGCAGATTCTTGTCATGTTGGCTCGGGGTGAAAGTGTCAAACGCATCGCTACAGCACTTAAGATCGCCTACAAGACCGTTGACAAGCACAAAGTCTCGCTGATGAAGAAGCTGGACATTCACGACCGAGTCGAGCTTTGCCGTTTCGCCGTGCGCGAACACCTCATTGAAGCCTAACCTAGTGAACCTTGTTGACCGCACAGTCGCCGAAGCTGACTTTGTGCTTCGTCCAGGGCCAGTCATCAGTCGAATTTCCCTGCATTATTACCCTTATTTCGCACAAAAAGTTCAGGAAACCTAGTGGCAAATTCGATAGGTGAAACGGGGAGTCACCGGGCGTGCTCCTCAGTCACCGCGTTTGTCGGTGACACAGATCAATGGGAAAATGCCATGTCAGACGCTTTGCAAACAGCCGCCGAAGCTCGCCTTGCCCTGGACTTGAGCCGACGCAAGCATTTTCGTTTGGAATGCTCGATCAACACTCAATTTGAAGCTGCCGATGCTGACTTGAGCGGGCAGATCATTGTCAAAAACCTCGGCCTTGGAGGAGCTCGTGTTGACGCACCTGTTGAGCTGCCTATGCCATGTGTCATGCAAATTACGTTGCCCAGTCAAGGATCCGGGACTGACCCTCAACCAGAACTAAAACTCGAATGTCAGGTAGCATGGACCGTTGCCGATCGTGCCGAAGGCCCTTTTCCTACGGGCATTCAGTTCACCGACATAGATGACACAAAAAAGCAGAGCCTTTTCCGCTACCTCGCTGCTGTCATGCGTTGAAGTTGACCAAGACCTGTGACACTCTGTTGCAGGTCGATTATGAATCAAATCCAAAAACTAAAACGATATTGGCAGATCAACGAGCCGAATTGGACCGTTATCTTTCTCATTGCCAATTTGGCATTCTTCGCATTCAGCCTCTACGCTAGCAATCCTCAACACTATGACGATATTGGCCCTTCCTACGAGGTCCTTCATCAGTTGGGACCCAGTGACCCCTACTTGGTTCTCAGTGGACAGTGGTTT
>JAJRYU010000520.1 GCA_024275615.1 Planctomycetota bacterium | reverse complement strand
GGTGTTGATGCATCATGATTTTCCCTTCATCGCGAAATCTCGTGTCAGTTTTTCGAAACTCTGTTCGGCTTGCAACATGGTGAGAGCGGGGTCCATCGATTGCATTACAAAATCGCGCTTCAAGAGGCACCCGCCAACGAAAACGTCCCTTACCGACTCTGGGCTCAGATGGAAAACGACTTGCGCGTAAGGATCGCCTCCGGATAGCTCTCCTGGGCTTCCTGGATCAAGGACGATCATGTCACCTAGCTTACCAACTTCTATACTGCCGAATTCCTGCTCAGCACCAAGCGCTTTGGCACCGTTTAGTGTTGCCATTTCAAGAACATCTCTCGCCGGCATTGATTTGGGGCCATGGATGGGTTTTTGAATCAACGACGCTAGGTGCATTTCGCGAAACATGTCGAGCCGGTTGTTGCATGGTGCACCATCAGCTCCAAGGCCAACATTGATCCCAGAGGCCAGAAAATCCGGAATTTTTGCGATGCCACTGGCGAGTTTCAGATTGCTACTCGGGCAATGAGCCACGTGGCATCCCTTTGTCCGCAGGAGCTCGTCCTCACCCTCTTCAAGGTGGATACAATGCGCCAAGATAGTTGACGACGATAGGAGTCCCGTGGATTCAAGGTAGCGAATGTTGTCCAAGCCAGTCCGTTCCTTGACGGCAGCAATCTCACCTCGGCTTTCTGATGCGTGGGTGTGAATGAGCATGCCCCGATTTCTTGCTTCTACACCAATTTCTCGCAGGAGCTTGTCAGTGCAGCTCACTGCAAACCGCGGCGCAAAAGCATAGCTAAGGCGACCATTTTCTGCTCCGTGCCAATGATCCGCAAGACGAATGCTCTCTGCCAAGGCAACTTCGGTGTCCTCCAGAAGACCTGCCGGGACCAAACCGTCGTCAAAGTCCATAAGACACTTGCCACCGAAATAGCGAATGCCGCTCTCTGCTGCCGCTACGAACAAGGAATCGGTGTGATGAACGCTTCCCATGTCAAGAATCGTGGTTGTTCCGCCAGCGATAAGTTCAAACAACCCAAGGTCCGCAGACGCTCTCATCGATTCTTCTTGGTGCCATGCTTCAAAGGGCCAAATTCGATCGTGGAGCCAATCCAAAAGCTCCAAATCATCGGCCATGTTGCGAAACAAAGTCTGACACAGATGCACATGGCTCTGTACAAATCCCGGAATCACCAAGCAACCTCTGGCGTCGATGGCATCCTCCGAAGATCCAACATGGAGGATAGCCGCGCCGATTTCTGCGATTCGACCGTCACAAATCCGCACATCGCCCACGAAGGGGGATTCGCCCGGTTTCATACTCAGGATCAAACCGCCTCGGACAATCACGGCGAACTCTCCGTTGAATCCTGCAACCACCGCAATACTTCTTCTTCATTCTCAGCGAATTCTTCAAAGAGAGCGCGGCTGTGTTGGCCCAAAGTAGGCGGAGGTTGGCTCGTCGCATCTCGCTCGCGACCTTGCCACAGAATTGGCGACGACATCATCTTCATGGGCCCGAGAGTTTTGTGTTCATAGTCTCGCAGAAACTCACAGGGGGCTTCTTTCAGTTCATCCAGCATTTGGCCGACTGAGCGAACCGGGCCTACAGGAATATCATGGTGCTTGAGTCTTTCGACCCACTCCTTCGTCGTTCGAGTAACAAAAGTGCTTTGCAAGATCCGCTCTAAGTCCTCACGTTCGAGAACTCGGCCTTCGTTTTTGCACCATTTTTCATTCGCGAGGGAAGCCGGCATGTCTTCCACTAGGAGTAATCGCTGCCACTGCAGGTCTTGAGCAACGGCCAAAACGATCATCCCGTCTGCGGTCGCGAATCCTTGGTAAGGCACCAAGTTGGGATGGCGGTGTCCCATTTTCCGAGGACTCTCGCCGGTCATCAACGTGCCTTGCACCTGGTAGCCAAACAGAGCAACAAGCGATTCCATGAGTGAAATATCAATTCGACAACCGTGACCGCCGCGTTCTCTATGAAGGAGTGCCGCCAAGATTCCTTCGACGGCTGCTGAGCCAGCCGACAGATCGGCAATGCTAATGGGGACGCGACAGGCTTCTCTCCCGGCTTCACCATTCATGGCCATGAGCCCCGACTCCGCTTGAATCGCCAAGTCAAAAGCAGCCTCGGAGCTTCGAGGACTCAAGGGTCCGAAACCGGTAATCCCAGCGCGAATCAAACGCGGAAAGTTCTCTTCCAGAAAAGCGTCCGAAAGCCCAAGACGCTCCATGACTCCGGGCCGAAAGTTCTCAACGATGACATCTGCACTCTTGAGGACACGGCAGACAAATTCCCAGCCAGATTTTTCCTTTAGGTCGAGGACAACCGACTCCTTACCCCGATTAAAGGACATGAAGTAGGGGGATTCACCGTCGACGAAGGGCGGCCCAAAGCCCCGTGTTGTATCCCCTGACCGTGATTCAACTTTGATGACCCGTGCGCCAAGATCGGCCAAGCGCATGGTGCAGAACGGTCCAGCGAGGACACGTGACAGATCGAGGATAGTAATACCAGCCAGTGGTTGCACTTAGAGAACCCTGTCTAACTGCTGGCTGATGATCGTAGGTTTTCCATAAACCAAGAGATGATCTCCAACCTCCATCGATACTCCCGCTAGAGCAATCATTTCGACCGCACCATCATTTCCTTCACGGTTTTTGCGACGAGCCCCAACGACGACGCAGTCCTTGCCAAGATGCGAACGCCAGTTGTCTCCTAAAGTTATCGGTTTGCCGACAGCGATTTCGGCGATACCAAGTTCGCTGTCGACATAAGTAAATGCGTCAATCCTCTTGTCATCGAGCGCGACAGCCAAGTTGCGTGCGAGTTCCAAGCCAGGCGTGACAACACGATCGGCGCCGATTTTTCGCAAGATTTCAGCTCTGACTGCCGTCGTCGCGACGTTGGTGATTCCCTTGGCACCAAGATCCTTCAGGGCCAGAGTCGTCCGCTCGGCGACTTCGAAACGATGCCCCATGCAGACGATGATGTGATCGAATTGCGGTACGTCGAGTTCGCCCAAGGCATCGCGTTCAGTCGTATCTAAACGGACGACATCAGGGATTTCGTGACAAATCCGATTAATACGATCCTGTGAGATGTCGCCCAGTTTGACCTTGTGGCCACGCTCATGGAGTTCTCGTGCGAGCTTGCGCCCAAGGGCATTCAATCCGATTACAAAAAAAGCAGCCATGGTATTTCATTTAGGCAACAAGATCGTCGCCGTCCTCTTCCTTCAAGCCAAGACGATCGAGCATACGCGTTGTCAATTCCAACCTGAGCCTTTCGAAATCGTCGCCCCCGCTTTCGGCCATCTTGACCCGCGCCGCCGCCATTGTGTTGTGACCACCAGCCTGCCCGAGTTCGTTAACAACCTGTTCAATGAACACACCAGCATCACCTGTTGGATCTTCTGTACGAACGGAAACGTAAACCAAGTCTCCATACCATCCCATACAAACCGACCAACTCGCAGATTCAACTTTAAGAAGCAAGTCGGCGATTTCAGCCACCATGTCAGGATAGGGTAACTCGCCAATATGAGTCACAACGAGGTTCTTATAGACTCTCGCCTCATCGATAGCGTGTTTTAGGTCGCGAAAGTACGTGCTTGACAAAGGTGGCGCTTCGATCGCCATCAGCTTTTCGTGGTCGACGAACTGCAGCAGGTACTCATAAGCTGCGCGGTCGGCATCCGAAGTGCGGCGAGTGAGACCAAGAGTGTCTGTCTTGATGCCATAGAATAGTGCCGTGGCAACCGTGCTGGTGGGTACAACTGAAAACAAACGCAAGTATTCAGTCATGATCGTCGATGTCGCGCCATAGCTTGGCCTGACATCAAAGAAAGGCAGCCCCTTGGTTGACTCTACGAATGGATGGTGATCGACACAGGCAATGACTGGCACATCTTGTTCGGCTAAATCGTCGGGATTGAAACCAAATTGTGGCTGAGCATCGCAAAGTATGGCGGCAGTGAAATCGATATCCTCGATATCCAAGAAACGCTTCAATTCTGGAGCCAGGATTTGGTGCATCATGCGGTTCTGCGCCCGACCGATGATTCCTCGATAGCAGAGTTGAACAACTTTGCCAAAGCGACTCGACAAGAGCTGTTTCATGGCGAGAGCCGCGGCTACGCTGTCTGGATCAGGATTCATGTGGCAAAACACGATGACATTGTCATGGCCATCGAGTACTTCTGCGAGTGCCGCAGGATCCGCAGTGGTGCTCTTTTTTTGAGGATCGGTCAAATGAACTGCTCCAGGCCTAACGTCCGGACCACGGGGCACGGGCAAAGATCGCCTTGCGACATCGCCACTTTGCTAGAAGCGCGATCAATCTTCAATATGCTGGAGGTTTGGGGAGACAGTCTGGGGCTCGCCACCCAGCCTCGGCACGGGCCTGGCGCCACGTCGTAAATCGTTTCGGATTCAACAGTTAGGAGTCTTGGCTGCACGACTCTCAGGTCGCTGCAGCCAATCCGCCACCGCCCTGCATCATGAGATAAATCACCCCTGCAATGACCAGAAGAACAGCGATCGCAGTGATGAACAGTTTTAGTCGTTTCAAATCGATCATCTGACAACCAGGTCAGACTCGCAACTCTTCTGCCGATTCTCCGTCGTCCGTATGGGCACCGAGTATCGGGTCGACCTCCTCTTGGATGAAATGAGTCACCTGGGCTGGTGCCCGGCCAATGAACCTCTTGGCGTCAAGTAGAGATTCCGCCTCAGCTCGATTGAGGTCAAAGGCGTCATCCGCCATCAGTCGTTCAAGAAAGTCATTGCTCCCGCCTTCGTTCTTCATCTTGTCGGCCGCCGCCATGGCATGAGTACGAATCACCTCATGGAGTTCCTGGCGATCGCCACCTTTGGCGGCAGCGCGCATCATCAATTCCTCGCTCGCGATAAAAGGTACGTGTTCTTTCAAATGCCTCGCAATCACCGCATCACGAACAACCAAACCGCTGGTAACATTGGCAGCAATAATCAAGATGGCATCAGCAGCCATGAACGCCAAAGGTAGAGTCAAGCGACGATTTGCGGAGTCGTCGAGAGTCCGTTCTAACCATTGAGCCGATTCTGTGTAGGCAGTGTTCTCGTTCATTGAGATGAGAAATCTTGATAGGGAACCGATTCTCTCGCAACGCATGGGATTACGTTTGTAGGCCATAGCGGACGAACCAATCTGCTTGGCTTCGAAAGGCTCTTCAATCTCCCGAAGATGGCAGAGCAATCGGATATCATTGCTGAATTTGTGCAAGGACTGGGCGATGGCGGACAAAGCTGAAGTAACTCGGCTATCCATCTTGCGTGTGTAGGTTTGGCCGGTCACGATGAAGCGGCGCTCGAAGCCCATCTTTTCAGTGACCCTGCGATCGAGAGCTTCCACCTTCTCTGCGTCGCCCTCGAAGAGTTTCATGAAACTGTCTTGAGTACCCGTAGTCCCTTTTACCCCACGAAAACGAATAGCATCACGCGCTTGCTCAATCTCAGTGTGATCCAAGACAAGATCTTGCAGCCAAAGAGCCGCACGTTTGCCAACAGTCGTGAATTGAGCCGGCTGAAAATGGGTGTACCCCACGCATGGCTTCTCTGCCTCTGCAAGACAAAACTTCCGGAGGTTCGTCATGACTTGACGCAACCTCTTGAGGATCTGATCGAGGCCATCGCGCAGTAAAATCGCGTCCGTGTTGTCCGTCACATAGCAGCTTGTTGCGCCCAGATGGATGATACGACCGGCGTCGGGCACTTGTTCTCGCCAAGTGTGGACGTGTGCCATGACGTCATGCCGAAGCTCTCGCTCAAAGACGGCGGCGCGATCGAAATCTATGTCCGCCGCGGTTGCCTTGAGTGCAGCCACTTGGCTGGCACTGATCTCAAGTCCAAGTTCGGCTTCAGATTCAGCCAAGGCGATCCAGAGTTTACGCCAGGTCGAGAATTTCTTCTGCGGTGACCACAAAGACACCATCGATTCGCTGGCATAGCGATCAACAAGGGGATTCGAATAGCGACTGGCATCAAACATTGGCAACTCCTCATTCAAACCCGCCTCTCATCTGATCCGTGATCTCAAGATGAAACGGCAAGCCATGCTAACAACCTAGTCCAAATCGAAAACCGTGATGAAAAAGTTCAACCATCCCGACAAAAAAACCCCAGCGATCACTCGCCGGGGTTTGTCGTCATCTCAAGTGAGCCGGGCTCTACTTGATTTCTTCCTTCTTCTTCTCGCCTTGCTTCTCAGCTGGCTCTTCCTCAATCTCCACAGGCTCAAGATCTTCCCATTCGGATGCGTTTGATTCTCTGGAAGCGGCAAATGCAGTTCCGGCTCCAACGGGAACCGCGATCGCCATGATCATGCCCATGTAACCAAATGGAGAATGCATCACGGCGGACATGCCTTGATCGCTTACAGACGATGCTGAAGAGAATCCAAAAAGATGGCGCCGGAACACGTCCCCAGTGGGGAACATATTGAAGTCCACTTCCAAGCCCATCATGGCTTCTTTGGGGAAATTCACTGATTGAAGCAGTGGCGACGCTGTATCGGCAGCCATGACGATAAAGGAAGCAATGTCAAAATACGAGAAACTACAATTGGCAGCGTTAGGGTTGTAGCGCTTGAAGTGGGCCATTGCGTTGCCAACGTCAGCGTTCTTCATCAAACTCTCGCGTTGGTTGGACTGCGACGCAACGTAGTTCTTGAGGGTCTGGGGTGCCAAGGCAACAAACATGGTATCCCCATCCATCATCCAACATGGCTTCAAACCGAAACCGAATTGATCCCGCGCAAAGATCTTTCCTAAGTCACAGTAGTTGAGTTCGCGCCCCATGAAACTGAAAGAGCGCACCAAAGCGTCGGCGCCGAATTTCTCTTTGGCATTGGTTACACAAGCGGCGACTTTCGCCTTATCTTTGACTTGGACCGTCATGATGATTTCTGGAATGAGACTGCCATAGGGCGCTTTACCCGCCCACATGGCCCATTCGTCGCCCAAGTTAGGAAGCAAATCTCCAAGGATAGAAAAGCCGAGTTTGGAGTTGAGTTCCTCCATCATCCCCGTGACTTCCTCGTGTGCTTGTGGCTCTATTTCTTTGACAACGCTCAGAAGATCATTGGCCAAACTTGCCAAGTCTATCCGCGTGGCGGAATAGAAGAAGCTGTCCTTGGGAGCCAACATCAAGCTTTTCAGAGGTTCGTTTGACGACCGAGTTGCTGCCATGATCCCGTGTTTCTCGCGGGGAGTGGCAACCCAGATGCGATCGACTACGGCGCGGCCTTCGAAGTTGATGGCGTAGCTGTAATCACGAATTTGATCGATACCAAACATGGATATGAAATTCGAGATCTCCTCTTCGTCGGGCATCGCGGCCTCAACGGTCTTCACAATGCCATCAACATTGGCATACGCGAAAACCACAGCATCGTTGCCGGGCGCCACCTTGTCGCGGGCCATGGCAAAACTAGCGTTCTCCATCAAACCACCAGTCGATGTCTTTGCTTTCATGCGTGTCAAGACTTCGGCCATCGTCTTCACTTGCGTTCCAATAATCAGGTGCGACCCCATGGCCGTCCACATGACGTCGATCCCTTCGACTTCGCAGCCGCGAACGACAACGCCGCCGAGATCGAGCATTTTGACCTCTGCATGCATCTCCTCTTTCATGAGGCGATCGACAGCGGCTTGGAGACGGCCTAAGACTTCATTGTTGGAACCAAGGTCGAGAGTGACGATCAAGTCGATCATGGGTGGCCCCTTCTCGGCCATCTCGACACCAACAAGAGTCATTGTGGTGTGACTACGTCCCAATGTGGCTAAGTCGTCAATGGACATGCCGATATCTTCGGCCAGGTCTTTCGACATGTCGTCGATCATGCCATTGGCCCAGTTTACGATGGGCGAGACAAACTGCTGAACCTGTTTTTCTTGCCACAATTCGGCAAGGGCTAACTGGCGACAGTTTTTGGAAGCATTGGCTCCGTCATAGGACAGATGGAATAAGACGTTGGCAGGAAGCGCCGACGTCGGATTGTATGCGATTGTCTCTGCGGTTGCGTCGTCATCGGTCAGGACCCACGCCCCACTACCTACAACTGTCAACAATACGAGAACGCTCGCCAGACTATTGAGCCAGCGGCGTGACTTGTTGGTTGGATTCATCCTTGATCCCCTTCCACGTTTTTGGCCTGCGATCTTGCTGACCATTTGTATTTCTAAACTGCCATCCACAGCGATGTTGCCGCGACGGCAGGCTTCGCTGATTCTCCCACGACCATGAGCCACACAAAAGGCAACTCTCCTGGTTTTTGGTCGTTCTCTATGCGTAGCTGTTCCCTAAAAATTCGGAAGAATCCAAGGAAAAATGAAGCTCGCAAGAAGTCCCATGATTAGAGAATAGCCCATAAGGGTCGGTTTTCGGCCATATTCACGCCTCAGGAGTGAATCGACGCATGTTGTTGCGAAAACGGCGCCACTGCCATCTGTCAGTACATCCCACAAAGAAAAGTCTCTTCCTGGGACCCACGATTGATGAAATTCGTCCAACAAGCCAAAACCAGCCACACCCACCCACAACCAGATATCCCAAGTTATACGCTCTTGTTGTGATCCAAAGAGGGCCAGGTAAGTTAGACCAGCCAAGCATCCGTAGAGGGGAAAGTGCACGAGGTTGGAAACACCGGCTGGCAAACTATGGGCCGCACCCTCCCATGTCCTATCGCTTGACCAATAGATGAAGGCCATGAGTACAAGGGCTAGTACAGCCCAAAGCAAACGTAGTTTCGTGACAACTTCATTGAGTTTACTAACTGAGTTTTGCGTCATGCCGATCTTCATGGTGGAGGATGCCATATTTTCGATGGCCACGCCAAGCTGATGCGGCAGCCTTTTCGTTGCGTTAGCCCAAAAAGCAACCGCGCGGATCTCGCCGCGCGGTTCGCTGCTGAATCAATCCCTGTGATGTTCGGTCACTGTGTCATCAAGCGCGCCTTGGCTTTGTTCAGTTGCTCACGAAGACGCTGCAAGACGTTGGTATGAATCTGGCAAACACGTGATTCCGTAAGATCCAGAATACGACCGATCTCCTTCATGGTGAGACCTTCGTAGTAATACATGATGACGATGCGCTTCTCTTTTTGCGAAAGATTGCGCGTCACAGCTTCGATCACATCGCGTTGATTCAAGGCCTCGATGGGGCTTTCGCTCTTGGCATCTGCAAGAATGTCTGCTTTTTCGAGTGTGTTCTCGTCCTTGTTTTCATCCCACTTGTCAGAAAGCGAAAAGACGGTGACAGGATGGGAATCCCCAAGCATGCGCTGGTATTCTTCAAGCGTACACTCAATGGCCTCGCACATTTCGACGTCAGTTGGCTCGCGAGAGAGTTCGCTTTCGAGCTTGCGATAGGCTTTGTTGATCTTGTTGGCTTTGAGGCGCACCAAGCGTGGAACCCAATCTTGCGAACGCAGCTCATCAAGGATGCTGCCACGAATTCGGGTTGTGCAGTAGGTCTTGAACTTGATGCCGCGCTCAAGGTCAAAGCCGTCGATGGCGTCCATTAAACCGAACAAGCCAGCACTGACCAAATCTTCAAGGTCAATACTCTTTGGCAAGGTCGCCAACAATCGCTCACTGATGTAGCGAACCAAAGGATAATAACGTTCGATCAACACGTTGCGCAGATTCGGATCGAGAGTGCGCTTGTATGTGACCCAGATACGATCGAGTTTCTTGTCATCAGCCTTTGTTGGCTTCGATGCGACTTGAACCATTCCAACCTCCTCATTCTGCCTCGTCCTGCGAGGTCTCAGATAGCGGGAGTGTGGATGATGGACTTGGCCAGAGGGTTTTCGCCTCTGGGCGCAGGCACAAAAAAACCGCATCGTGAAGGACTTGCTTCTCGATCGTTCGTCATTGTGCTCACCATCATCTTCTCCCTGGTCTTCGGCAACTGGCTGCCTTTCCGCAAATGCGGTGAAGGCCCTGTAGTTTTGCGCCCCACCCTTTCGAGTGGTTTGCCCTTTCGGACGAGGCGAAGCGGGTGCTTACTGCCACATCCATCGGCTCATTGAGCTGTGTCGAAGACTAATCTGAACCTTTTCGGTCTGTCAATTAAGTTTTCGGATTTTATTGCGCTCGTGTTGAGTGTTCCGACGCTAAGAACCAATAATCGTTGAGAAAAACGGCAATAAGAGCTGTTTGGGGTCACAAAAAAACTTTCTGGGTTGCATAAATTGGGTATCTACCCAAGCCCCGAGACCCTCTTTCAGTCCTTACTTTTGTTTTTCTTCTCTTTGGACAGCTTGGTACTCGCCCCTTTGGCGAAGTTCTGAGTCCAATAGAAACCGTCTTTGGCCTTCCCACACCCCAACAGCGTCCAACCACGGCCCAAAATGTTGCGGTGGTGGCCCGAACTGCCGATCCAACCGTTGACCGCACCTTCAGGTGTTCTTTGTCCTTGGGCAATATTCTCTGAGCAGGATCCACCCCAGCCAGATAGACGCGCGCGATCAGAAGGTGTTCTGCGGCCCTTGGTGGGCGAGTTGTGAGCGAAGTAGCCTAAGTCCTTCATCTCTTGACTGTGACCACGAGCAGCCAACACCAAGGTTTCCTCGATCTTTAGGGCCTTGAGTCCCATGAGCATGCGGTACTCGTTGGTGAGGCGATGACATTCACGTTCATCTTTGGTGATGCTGCTTTTCATCTCACGATTAAACTGAAAGACCTCGTTGTTGTGTTTGCGATCGGCGTCGCTACGCCCGAATCTGCGCATGTCGAGAGTTTCGTCGACCTTGGCTAAGGCATCGCTGGGATCTGGTATCGTGCCAAATCGTTCATCCATCAGATTTCTCACCTCAGTGAGTTCCTCATAGAGCGCGATCAGTCCCTTGTCTGTCTCCAAGAAGAGTGTCGATGGATGTCTGTAGATCTCGCGAACTGCCTGGACGCGTCCATCGACTTCTGCCTGAATCTTCTTCTGATCTGGCGCATAGGGATACGGGTATTTCTTGGTATCAAAAATCAGTGCAAACGCGAACTTTCGTCTTTCTTCCAGCTCTTTGAGGACAACCTGCCTAGCCCCGGAGGGCCGCGTGACCAAGCCAATCTTTCTTAGATCGGCCAAACGATCATGGTAGCGCTGACGCAACGCTCGCTGGAGTGGCTCTTGGCCCGGTCGCCCAAGAGCGTTCATTTCACTCACAACGTCAACAAGCTGGCTTAGTCGGCCTTTCACAACTTTCTTGGCAAGCTTCTTGGCTTTGATCGCGGCTTCATATTCTGCGAACTCATCTGGTGTCAAGAATGCCCCGTTGGCAACGAGGAAACCGCCCAGAGGAACGGGAACACGGCGCCATTGAGAATAGAGTTCAAATGCTTTGCGTTGC
>JAJRYU010000519.1 GCA_024275615.1 Planctomycetota bacterium | reverse complement strand
TGAAGTGCCTGCCTGTCAATTCGTTTCTCCATTCTTCCAATGAAGCTCAAACGTCCCGCTGCCGAGGAACTGGCTATTCCATGTGCCGGAATATGTTTTCCAGTCTCCTGAAAACTTGCCCTCGAGTTTGACCTCAAATTTCGACCCACTGGAGAAAGAGTAGAATACGCTTGTTTTCAGTTTGCGTTTCTTAGTCAGCTTCTTCGCCTTGATCTCAACAATCTTGTAGGTGTCCAATAGAGTGCCCGTGGCCTTGGTGTTCTTTTCTTGGGCGACAAAATTCATGTTGAGTGTGTCACCTTTGGAAACCCCAGGGACTCCCGGCGGGACCTTGCCAACAGTGACTTTTCCAGTCCAATGACCAGCGATCGCTTGCTGGCCTGTCTTGGGCAGTCGGTCACCCGCGGCAAGCTTGAACTTGACGGATTTGATTTTGGCCACTTCGAAATGGTCGCCGTTCGTGATCACGTAAGCCTTGGCCTCGACGTTTAAGCCCTGGAACGCTTTCAGTTTTCTGCCATTCCTCTTTGAGACCACATAGACACGCGATGCCGTCGTGAGGACGAAGGGGTATTGCTTTGCCTTAACTTTGTCGGCCGTCGTACCTACAACTCCGACGATCGACTTCGGCTCTTGCACCAGAACGCCCTTCGTCGCCTTCAATTCAATGGTCGATTGCTCTTTGCTGGTGTTCTTGAGTCCGCCAAATGCGCGTACGAACTTCCCCGACATACGGTTGAGGAGTTTTTCTGAGTTCTTTTTGGCAAGCAAGAAGTACTTATGATCACCGACAGCTATGAAGTGAGTTGCACCTGGAGGACCTTGCATCTTGCCGATTTTCTGCAACTTGCCCCAGATCGATCCGCCGAGATCAGAAGTCTTTGGTTCCTGGGAATTGAGTGGATTGACCAGGAAGCAAACGAGAATACACATGAGGAGAAGAGTACGGGAGCGCGCCGATCGAAAAGAAGATTTCATGGAGACCTCGTCGAAACTGTGTTGGCCAAGGTCGAAACTGCGCCCGGCCGGATACAGAGTCAGATGCGACCATTGTCGCGAATCCTCATAATTCTCGACAACTTTTCTGAAAGGCGTTCCATGTCTTGCGTCTTGACCGTGCCACCGAATTCGACCTAAGGCTAAGGCTAAGGCTAAGGCGTCACTCGAAACTCGACTGCGTCCGTGAATGCTGCGAGGCCATTGGCGGCATTGGCGGACAAGACCGCCCCTTGAATCATGAAGTAGATTCCCTCAAGTCCGGCCGGTACTTGGAAGACGTAACTGATTCCGCCGGGTGATAAGAGCTGCAGCAGTAAAGTCAAAGGCTGAAAGCCAAATGAGTTGATGTAGAAACCGGGGGTAGTGGTAAATGTTGGGAATCCGGGATAGTAGGCCTGCGCCAGGAGATAACATAGGTCAAAATCAAAGGTGCCTCCCGGTGAGACGAGTGTGTTCATCACCGTCGTCCCTTGGTTGCCTGAGACGACCCACTGGTTGGTTGGTAGAGCAACTCCGTTGACCGTTGACAACAGGTTAAAGTCCTCGCTGGAACCAGGGAAGCGTCGGGCTGGCATCAAGTTCTCAACCACCGTGAGCGTATTGCCGCTGAGATTGACGCTGATGACGTCGTCATCGAAATCGCCGTCAAAGTCGCCCACCTCAACGTGGTAGGGATTGGCACCAACGAAATGATGGGTGACAGTGGGGAAGAAACTCGCTCCGTCATTGGCCAGAAAGGCGATGCTCGCGCTGTCAATGTTCGCGACGACAATGTCCAGTCCCAAACCATTGTCGGCGTCGATCACATCAATGGATCCAGGACGCAATCCTGTCGTCGTGTTAACTGCCGGGGCAAAATTCAGGCCTCCAAGTCCACGAATGAAACTGATGTCGTTGCTGAACACGTTTGCTGTCATGATATCCAGAATGCCATCATTGTTGAAGTCCTTGAGTTCGACATCCAAGGGATAAATTCCTGTGGCTTCGAAACTGAAAGGTACGAAACCTGTTCCGGTGTTTTCAGAGATCATGACAACGTTGGTAGATGCGAAAGCGATAACGACGTCCAAGTCTCCATCGTTGTCCAAGTCCCCCAAGCGCATTTCGCTGGGACCAATGGCGCCCGCAAACAGGGAACCGACGAGTGTCAGATTTCCGGCACCGTCATTCGCAAGCACTGTGAGCATGCTTGGTATGTGGTTAAGAACGACGATGTCAATATCGTTGTCATCGTCGAAATCGTAGAATGTGAAACTGTAAGGGTCGAAACCCGCGGGGACAACCGCGGCAAGGCTGAATGAACCCGACGCGTTGCCGAAGTAGATCCGCAAGTCATGGGAGTTCCTGCAGCAAACAACGAGATCCAAAAATGTATCGCCGTTTAGGTCGGCGAACTCCACATCCGTTGGATTTGGACCAGTAGGAAGCAGCTGGCCAAGTGAAAACGCCAG
The DNA here is from genome assembly GCA_024275615.1 of Planctomycetota bacterium. Classification (GTDB taxonomy): domain Bacteria; phylum Planctomycetota; family DRQF01; genus S139-23. The sequence continues at coordinate 1,288 of JAJRYU010000519.1, read as the reverse complement.
ACCTCCCAAGTTGTCAACGATTTGCAGTGTCCCGTCGCCTGAATTTACAAAGGCAAGGTCCAAGTCTCCGTCCTGGTCGTAATCACCTTTCGCGGCTCTCGACGGCAAGGTGCCGGTACTGATCATTGCGTTGTTCGAAAAATTGATCTGGCTTGCGCATTCCGACGAAGCGAGAACGAAGACCAAGAAAGTCAATAGACCTTGTGTGATCAGGTTGTTCTTCTTGATGTAGGTCATGGGGGGGCACCTCGTGTTTTCTCAGAGCACTATTTTCTACGCTCGCCTTGCTGTTCGCCATTCTCCGATCACGGGCATGTTCTTCCGCCAATGAGCGAAGGAAGAGGTGCCAAAAGATGTTGGATTGGACGGCCAGGATTCAGGGAAGACTCGTTTCCCGTACTCCACTCATAGCGTGTATGAGCCGGTCTGCAACGAATATTATGTTTTCTTATCCGTGGGTGGTAACCGCAGATTCTTCGGCGGGAGTCATTCTTGCGCGGTAGGGGAGGCCGCTGCGTCGCTATTTGGTTCTGGAATCGGGTCTTATGTCGAGGGGCATTTTTCCCGAGGCGAAACCGTCTATTGCTGCAGAAACAGGGCGCGCTCAGGGTTTACCAAGGGAACTCTTTGTTTTGGTCGAGCAACTGATTTCGTTCAAATATGGCGAGGATGGTCCTGATAGAACGCCATGAATGCCAATGCCAACGGCTTCTTGCCAAGCCCCAGCGCTTTCCAACCCGGGCCCTTTTCTCTGTCGCTGTAGTAGACCGCTTTGGAGAACCAACTCGCCTTGACGTTGAGGCGCTTGATCTCATCCAACTTCACCAAGACACCGTCACTGTCTCCAGAAGCTAGCTCGACGAGGATCTCCTCAAACTGCTCCACAGTATCCATCTCTTTGGCGATGATTGGAATGGCGTCCGATGGACTCACCCCAGCGACCTTGTAGGTCGTGACAATAGTCGTCTGGGAAGCACTCAAGACCTCGGCTTCGAGAAGGTTTGTCGGCAATGACAAGAGCATGTTTTTCGTGCCAACCAAGCATCCAGTGCCCATTCCTGCGCCACTTAAGAAAGTGACCTTGGGGCAAAAGACGTAGTCCGAATTCTCTGAAAGTGCCATGCTATCTCCGCATCAAGAAGTAACCATCGTCTTCGGCCAGACATGAGTCAGCGAATTATCACTGGTGTGCAACAAGATGTTATGCTGCCGCTGCACCGGGCTCAATAACAAGGAGCGAGACGTGGGACAAAGACTGTCGACTATCGTTGTCGTGATTTTGATTACT
>JAJRYU010000518.1 GCA_024275615.1 Planctomycetota bacterium | reverse complement strand
CCTCATTCAGGGATTTGATCTGACGATCCATACTGAGCAAGAGTGGCTAGCCGGAACGATCGATCTGCGTTTCGAGTACATTAACTCTGATGTGGACAACGCTCTTTATGATCCGACAGGTGCCATCGGGTTTGGTCCTGCGACCTTCAACAATGAGCGAGATGCATGGTACGTTCAGCTCGCTTGGCGGCCGACTCTTGTTAACTCGGAGATCTTGAAGAAATTTGAGTTAGTTGCTCGATACGACGAGATCAACCAGGCGTCGGGGGGGCCAAACACCATCGACGAGCAAAGGCTCACTATGGGATTGAACTATTGGGTCGGTCCGAGCTCTGTGATCAAGCTCGCCTACCGATTTGACAACCAAGAGGGCGCCGCAGACAATGATGCCTTCATGGTGCAGTGGGCTCTCGGATTCTAAACCAGGGAAATAGACATGAAGAATCTCAAAACTAGTCGATCGAAAATCGCCTTTGTATTCAGCTTGGCCCTTATCATCATTCTTGCTGCCTGTTCATCTACGCAGACGAACTCCGAGGGTGATGGCTCCGAGCTTGATGTCGTTGATACTGAGCTTGGTGGCGCCGAGATTTGGGCGCGTCGTTGCGACAAATGCCACTACTCGCGGCCCACGGAAACTCTGGCTGACTATCAATGGGACGTCGTTGCGCGCCACATGCGAGTGAGAGCAAAGCTCAATGGTGCGGAGGAACGCAAGATCCTCGAGTTTCTTAAGTCCGGTAACTGACCCAACGCCGGTAGTCGCACAGGCTGATGCCAGCTACCACCGGATATTGTCAAAGAGAAAGAGTCAAAATGCGATTTCTTAAGTACTTAGAAAAGGGCTGCCTCATGGCGGCGTGGGTCGTCGTCGCTTTGATCGTCTTGCCAGTGAGCGTACAGCTCCATGGGCAAACAGCAAAACCTTGGAATATTCCGAGTCGATATCACAATCGAAAGAGCCCAATTGGTAAGGATCGAGCAAGTAAGCTCGCGGGTTTGCGTGTCTACCGCAAGAATTGTGCGAGTTGCCATGGTCGGCGAGGCAAAGGTGATGGCCCTGCGGCCAGCGGTCTCACTGTCCATCCACAGAACCTTCGTGACATGGGAAGGATGGCTAAATTCACTGACGGCGACTTGTTCTACATGATTCGCAAAGGGCGAAAGCCGATGCCAGCGTTTCGCAAGACGCTCAAGAAGAACGAAGTCTGGCAAGTCATCGGGTTTATTCGAACATTCACTCCTAAACTAAAGCCCAATGCAGCCGCAGCGGCCACAGGCACCATGTGGTTCAGTGGGCCATTGCCCAAAGTCGATACGCAGATTCGCACAAGCCTGAGCAAAGCAGTTGAGCAGATTGAAACCAACCACGTTGCCCTCCATGCTGCACGCAAGTCTGGCAAGAGAGAAAGTATCGTGGCCGCAATTTCGAATCTGGATTCTTCTGTAACGATGGTCAAGCAGTTGGACATGCCAGCTACCTTGAAACCTGAAATCGACAAATTCACAAAGCTCATTCAATCGCTCTTGAACGACTCTGCTGACCGCATTGCTGACCAAAAAGCGTTGAGTGCAGCCCAGAAATCAGCCCACGCGACCCTCGTGCGCCACCTTTCAGCAGCGCGCAAACGCTATTCGACGGCCGCGACCTCGACAGCAGGCAAGAAAGGGACCTAGTCGCGGATTGACAATCAGGTTGAGAAGGTCTCGCGGACTGTTGGCGCAAATATGGGCTCTCCATAAGGCACATCTCCGCAAGTCTTGAAGAAAGGTAGCATTATGCTTCGGCCGTTCGTCGTTTCCGTTTTTACCTCGATCCTCATTCTGTTGAGCGTTGTGATGCTGCGAAGTGAGGAGCTCCGCTTTCCCGGCAACAACAAAGGATACGAGCCGGAGCAGCCTTTGCCTTTTTCCCACAAGCTGCACGCAGGGGATTTGAAAGTCTCTTGTGTCTTGTGTCACTCGTCGTCTTTGCAGAGTCGATTTGCTGGGGTGCCGCCTCTCGAGGTCTGCATGAATTGTCACCAATATGTTACTGCTCCAGAAGAGGACATTGCCAAAGAAGACGAAGATTCGTTTCTGGAAGATCGTGAGCCGCGGCTCATTGTGGCGCCGGGAATTCACCAGATTTATGAAGCTCTCGGAATGAACGATCTTCGAGAACTCGAACCCACGAAGACACCTCAAGGCATTGAGTGGTTGAGAGTGCATCGCCTTCCCGACTTTGTTTTTTTTGATCACGCGGCGCACGTTTCAGCCGGTGAAGATTGTCAAAAGTGCCATGGCCAGGTCGAAGAGAT
>JAJRYU010000517.1 GCA_024275615.1 Planctomycetota bacterium | reverse complement strand
TAATTATGTTTAGAATTATTATGCTCGGAATGACCTCAAAAGAGTTCATCCAGAAAGGATTAGTGTTCTTTCCGTCCTTCCTAGCAAAGAAGTAGTTAGTTTCTGAGACCACCATCCACAGAAAGTCCAGGAATAGCCCGAAATAGGCCTTTTTGGTTTCTTCAGAAAAGTTGCTTTTGGTCACGAAATACAAAGAGTTCCCAACGTACAGGAAGTAGCTGCTCACAATCCGCTTGTCGGAGATCATCTCCTTCTCAATAATGCTGTTTATGGCGGTGATGTACCTCACAAGCATCTTCTCCTTGTAGACGACCTTGACAGACCCATTCAAAATCTAGTAAATCCCTTCAGAAATGATTTGGACTGTGTTACTCAGAACCTCCATCTGTGGGAACATGCCGAAGTTGAGGATGGCAAGCCCAAGAGATATTACCTCGTTTATCATCATCGTCTTCTTTAGGACCTTGTAACTCTGCTCAAGGATGAACAAAGCCTCGTAATAGAACATCTTGAGATGCTTTTCAGTAAACATCCCTTTGAAAAGCCCTAGAAAGTTCACGATCTTTGCCTGAGGGAAAGTGGTCTTAATAAAACTGTTTTCCTTAATATCACAATTGAGTTGGTTCAGAGAATACCCATTCGCCTTTCCCAGATACCCATAGAACTCCTTATCGATGACTTTCGAGAGCTCTACGTCTTCTGAAGTCGAAACCTTGCTCTTCTTGTCCACATCCTCCCTCAGCTTACCGATATCGCGGGCACAACCATGAGGTGGGGCTTTCGTTTCGTTATGCCCGATTAGCTTCGAGGCCGCTACGACAACTCGTTGATAGTTACGTCGCCACGGTCAACGACATCCATTGTCAAACGGCTGCCCTCAAGCAGCGACATGCCGACAAGAGGCATTCCCGCCGCCTCCGTGATCAGCACGTCTTTCGGTCGCCCGTGCCAATCAACGCTTGCCAGGTAAACGTCCAACCGAATAATAGTGCCGTTGGCAAGCGTTCCGCGCCGATGGCCCGCGAATTCAAGTTGCAGCATCGTCACCAATTGACTTGGAAGCGTGAGGTATCCGCTGTAACCTGTGTCGAGCACCGCCTCGACTTGCTGGGGCGGTCGACCGGGACCGGACACTTCAAGTTCCACGATGGCTTCGCGATTACGTATACTGCCGTTGATCATCCCTGTTCCATCGTGATATGCCCGCCTAGCGTGTATGCTGTCGGATATCCGATTCGCAAGCCATAAAGAACGGCATTGGGTCGCTTCGCCAATGCCCGTTTCGTTGCCTGCAAATCATCTTCATCAACTTCGTATTCGCCCGTCTCAATGTCAATGACGACGAACTTGCCTTTGTTCTCTGCCTCAACGATCCGACGAACCTGCTGCTCGTATATCTCTTCGCCGAGCGTTTCGACCTCTGCCGGCGAGTATCTCGCATAGGGCATGGCTTCAACCTCCTGGCTGCAGTTTTGTCCAGCCGACTATATTGCATTCTAACAGATAGCAACCGTAACGGGAATGTTGCGCAGCGGCTTGGCTGAATAAGTATTCTGGTGTGCCGGCGCTCGCCGTGATGCCGGGGCCTGGAGTGAGTGCGGATGGCGGCGAACTTGTCACACCCTACACCTACACGCGTCGAGGGAATTGACTGTGGGAGTTGAAGGGAAGACAATGATGTCGGATTTGGTTCCTTGCCGACTGT
>JAJRYU010000516.1 GCA_024275615.1 Planctomycetota bacterium | reverse complement strand
CGGAGTGTCATGCCTGCTATCGCTCAAGAACAGCTTCGCCGCATTTTCCCGACGGATCCCAAAAAAGCAGAGCGCCTTCTTGCAGAAATGGAATCCGTAGATTGGTTTCGTAGCGTTGTGCCCCTCGACCGGGAGTTGCGTTCCCAACTCTCAAGAGGAGAACGCAAGAATCTCCAGGCCATGAATACGGTTGAGCGCGTTGATTTCTATTTTCTTCGCTTTGCTAAGTTAATGAATCAAAGAGCTCTGTCGCAATTGAAAAACGCGAGTCTCAAAGTGCCAGACGATTGGGATGCCCTGACCGGATCGCAAAAGGTGACTTATCTCAATAGCAATGGCTTGCGAATGCCTTGGTCCAACAGTCGTTCCCCCAGGCACCGTCGTCCTGGCGGCAAAATGAGACCCGGGCATCGTGAGCGGCGTCCGACTTCTCGCCCACGCCGTTAGCGAGGGGCCCATGTGGCCCTATCTTCGCCTTATCCGAGCCAGCTGCACTTGACCGGCTTCAATCACGAAATTATGGCCATGAGGAAAAATCGGGAAAACCGGCAAATCCGATCTGCATTCCCGTGCAGTTGGCCGTATAATCCGATGCGATGGGCGGATGAAGCGATCCGTCCATTGCTATGGGGAACCAGGAGCCCGTCATGAATCCAATCAAATCAGCCGCAATCGTCTTGGCGGTCTTGTTTCTTGCTGTGAGTCTGGAAGCTCAGGACACAACAAGTGCCCTCGATGCCAAAGTACGCAGTGAGTACAAGAAAATTGAGGCTGCCCGAGCTGCCATGGATGGCGAGCTTTCTGACGACGAGCGCAGCAAGAAGATGGCTGCTTTCCAGAAATCATGCAGCACCTTTGTGACGACCTATGAAAAACAAGCGGAACAACTGAATCTTGGTTTGTTCGATCTTGGGCGCGCCGCAATTCAGAGCTTTTCTCCGGAAAAGGCCATTCGATTTCTTTCCAGCTTCTTGAACAAGAACAATGGGGCCAAAGAGAAAGCCGAGGCGGCCATGTTTCTCGGTGATGCCTATCGCGCCGTCAACAAGTCAGACGATGCTGTTGCACTCTACCGCAAGTTCATCAAGGAGAACCCTAAGAATGACTTGCTGCCAGCGGCGCATCTTGGACTGGCTACATCCTATTTCTTGTCTTTGGATTTTCCCGCCGCCATTAAACAGTACCGAGTGATCTTATCCCAATATCCCAAACACGAAGTCCGCGGCGATGCCGCCTACCAACTGCTCAATGCTCTTGTCTATGCTGGTCAATATGATGCCGCTCGCAAGCACCTAGCTCTGCTCCAAAAAGAAGCGCCGGAGGCGCCTGAGTTGGCACAAAAAGCGCAGCAGTTTGAGTTGCTTGGCAGACCTGCTCCGGAGTTGACGGGTGTTGTGAGCTGGGAAGGTCTACCGGGCACCAGCGTGGCAAGAATGCGAGGCCGGGTTTTGGTTCTTTGCTTCTTCATGATGAAGAACATCCCTTGCGCTCGCACTTTGCAATCCTTGTCAGCCTTAGAGAGCGACCTCAGAATCGAGGGAGTTACGGTTTGGGGATTGTCCAAGACGTACAAAGCCGGGAAAGGCGATTGGACTGTTGAGCGCGAGTCGAAGTGGTTGGCACGTTATCGCCAGAATCCTCGTTTCGTGCTGCAGAAAGAGTTGCGCTATGTGCCAAAGGGTGATGCCAACGAAGAACGAGTCTGGGCCCCTCTCGAAAAACCGATCTCTGTCTCCCTCGCTCTCACCAAGGACGTTTCTTGCCTCAAAGCATATCGTGTGCGTCGAGTGCCTACGATCATTGTCATCGGCAAAGCCGGTCGCGTGCGCCTTTTCGAAGAAGGGGGTCAACCGGAAGGTGGCTTCCAAAGCAAGATGATTCGGCGTTTGGTTCGGCGCATTGCTGTTGAGTAACAGCCGAAGGTGCGAGTTCTCAGAGCGCGAGTCTGTTCTTTCGAGGGCTCTTGAGCCTGCCATTCGCAAGCTCAAGTTGTCGTGATCCAGCAACAGAGATTTCCACTGTTGTGGTGATGACGACTGCACACCCTAATTCTTCGTTGGCATCTTCCAATGAGTCGAGGGGAGGTGCGACCCCCCATGGTGGTGGGCTCATGTCCGCAAGGATGACCCTTGGGCGTGACAAAAAAGCTATGGCCGTTCCGACTCGTCGTCTGGTTTCATGATCCAGTTCCTTGATTGGGCGATTGTCCAGGGCTCGAAGGCCAGCCAACTCCATAGCCAATTCCGGATCAACCTGTGCGACCATGCCGGGCTGGCGTATGGCTTCTTGGATGGTCAAGGTGACGTCAAGGCTGAAGACGGGACTCAAGAATGTGACCAAGCTGGATATCACGGTCTTACCGACATCGGCCTTGTTTACTGGCGAACCCATGAAATCAACCGATCCGGACGAGCTTTCTTCAATGCCTGCCATGATATTGAGCAGGGCACTTTTCCCAGATCCCGCTGGACCTTGAATGACCAGAAATTCGCCCTCAATGATGTCGAGGTCGATGCCGTTCAAAACGCCGACTCGCTCTGCACCCATGGTGTAGAACTGCTCGACACTCTTGAGTGAAAGCAAGGGGTAGACGGTCAAGCGATTTCTCCAGTGGTCATTTGAACACTTGATTATCGATCCTTTTCCGTCGAAATTACGTTCATTCAAGAAAATGGAGTGGGACAATTCATACCCAGGCCGCTGGCCGTCCACGCCACGAGCCCCGTGACGCAGGAGCCCCTACTTGCTAGGCCCAAAAATGATGCGCCACATGTTGACGCCATTGATGAGGAAGTGAATAAAAATCGGGACCAGGATATTGCCTGTGACCATGAAACCATAGCCCAGGACTAGTCCGGAGCAGATGGCAAAAACTGTCCACGGCAGATAGGACTTATCGCGCCCCATGTGCAGCATCCCGAATAAGAGGCTGGTGGTGGCAAGGCCCAAGAGTTCTGAGCCTGTGACCCTCGAAAGACTGGTTTGAATGGCACCCCGAAAAAACAACTCTTCCGACACCGAGCTAAATAGCGAGAGCGCGATCACACCGGTTTTTGTGAGGTTTCCCAGCCTTGAGCGTACCGCCCCTTCGATCATGTCGAACATGTGGGTTTGGTACCGAACGATGCCGACGAGAATCACCAAAACGAGACCGACAGCGAAAGACCAGGCTAACTGGCGGCCGACAATGGCTGGTTCAAAGCTCCGCACAAGTGGAATGTTGGCAAAGTAGCACCAAGTTGCGGCAACGCAGAGGACGACGAAGTAGACCAGAGTAATCCCCACAATGAGTGGTGGGATGTTCTCCGGCAGACTTTCGTCTATCTCGACCTTTTCTGCCGTCTCGTTCGGCATTGCGCGCGTCATCCTGAAAGTATCGGAGGATTGGGGAGCGCTACTCAAGGGCCAACACCATCCGGTTGCGTATTCTGGCGCCAAAAAACCCCATATGGACGTAGGATCCAAGCGGGGTAGAATGCGCCCATGGATCTTTATCAGCCCCAAAGTCTCGTCGATAGGGGACTAATTCTTCCGGCCCCTCAAGCGGTCTATGTCGACGTGGACGTCTGCTTGGATCGGCTTGCACCGGGAGCCACTCTATACCCTGGCACCCGAATGAGTGGCCCCAAAACCGTTTTGGCGGCCAATTCTTCCGTTGGCAGCCAAGGTCCAACACACCTAAAAAACGTGGCCTTGGGCCGTGGGGCGAGCGTAGCCAGCGGCACGGTTGAAGAAGCCTGTCTCTTGGATGGCGCGTCTCTGGGCCCGAATTCCCATGTTCGAGTGGGTACGCTGCTGGAAGAATCTTCATCAACCGGGCATGCCGTCGGCCTCAAACAGACCATTTTATTGAGCTTTGCGACCCTCGGATCTCAGATCAATTTTTGCGATTGCCTGATGGCTGGAGGCACCTCCAGAAATGACCACAGCGAAGTCGGGAGTGGTTTTATCCACTTCAACTTCACACCCTTTGGTGAGCGAGGAGACAAGGCTACGGCATCCCTATTTGGAGATGTTTGCCAAGGTGTGTTCCTGAACAAACCTCGCATTTTTCTCGGCGGCAGTGGTGGTGTCGTTGGCCCGGCGCGCATGGGTTATGGCACCACGTTGGCGGCGGGATCGGTCTACCGACGGGATTATGAGTCGGGACTTTTGGTTTACGGAGAAACCACGTTGGCCAAGTCCAGGGCTTTTGACCCGCTGCTTGTTGCCCGCGTGGGGCAAAGAACCAGGAAGTGCCTTGCTTACATAGGTGAACTCAGAGCGCTCTATGCTTGGTATCGCGATGTTCGTCTCTTCCGAGAAACCGACCCTTTGAACCAGCTCATTCTTGAGATGGCCCTGGACCAAATCGAGTCAGCGATCGCCGAGCGAAGCAAGCAAATCCAGCGATTCCTTGATGGCGCCCACGGGGCGCATGACGAGTCGTCTCGCGATATCGAAGAGACGCGGACTCTTTGGCAAACCCTATCCCCTGATTTCGCGCGTCCTCCTGAAGTAGGGGAGGAGGTTTTGTTGCGCAATACTTTCCTTGAAGGTGTTGCCCAAGGGCGTGATCATGTCAGTTGGGTGCAGGGCCTGGACGAAGAGAAAGTCGAGCAAGGCCGAACCTGGCTGCGCGCGATCTCGCAGCCAGGTTCTTTCCCTATCTTGTGACCCATTGCGTGCCGGTGATTTCCAGTCGACTAATGGGAATTCCATTGCTCTTAACTCGGGTCTGGCTCATGCGCCGCAGTACATCCAGACCTTTTGTCAGCTTGCCAAACACCGCCTGTTTGTTGTTGAGTTCCGGTTGGTTGTGCAAGCAAATGGTAAACTGACTGCCATGGGACATGCCATTGGCCGTGGCCTTCATCGACACGGCGTTGGCAACGTGGAGAGCGTCGTTAAATTCCAAAGGCAAATCATAGCCGGGACCACCCAATCCCCACGTGGCTTCGTCCTTATCTTTGATCTTTGTGTTCGGGCATCCCAATGTCATGCGTCGGAAGCTGAGCAACTTGTGAAAGCTCATGCCATTGTAGAAACCTTCGGTCACGAGCTTCTTGAAGTTCGCCACGGTTTTGGGTGCGGCGCTTGTATAGCAGTGGATCTCGAAAACACCATCGTTGGTATGAAAGACAGCTTTTGCGGATTGATCGAGAACGGCATTAGGGAGCTTCACAACCTTGTATGACTTGCGAAGTTCGATCTCGTCGCGAATGTCCTTCAAGGCCTGGTCGACCATGCTGAGTTTGCCCGGGATGAGGGCACGGCAAAGGCCGTGTTTGGGGAACTTCTTCTTTAGTCCGACGTTATTCTCTTCGGCGTCAGCAAGGCGATCGAGATTAAACAGCAAGTTGCCTCGATAGAAAAGGGCCATAGGTTCTGCGGTTGTCCCCAGAATCTTGCTGCCCAGTCCTTCTAACTTCGACAAGGTTGCCGCGGGTCCATCAGTCTTGAGGATCCTGATTCGTCCTCGCGAAGGGAAGACATGTTTTGGAAAGACCGAGTATAGGGCTGCCCAGCCGGCAGTATCCTTGTCGTCTTGAGCTTTGGCTGCCGGCGCTGCTGCTGTTGCCAAAAGGATGACTGCAAGCCAGAAGCATGGTGATTTCTTGTTGATCATTGTCTGTCTCCTCACTTCGTAGCCTTGAAGCCGAATTGTTTTCTAAGATCCGCAAACCGGAAGTTCCTTGGGAATCGGGCTTGGGCAATCTGTTTCACCTGACCTCGTGCCTGGATCAAGTCAACAGGGCCCATGGTGTTAATAGAAGGATCTTTTTTGTCGAGCAGGCGGCCCAAGATATAGGAGTGCGTCAGGTGATCTTCCAAGATCATGGCGGTGACGCCGCCCTTGGGCAGAGCACGGACTTGGTAAGAAGCCGTCAAGAACATCAATCGGCTTGCTGCCACATCTTTGATGGTGGAGCGATCTTCACGACTGACGGCAAATTCAAAGTAGGGCGTCTTGGTCAGCTGCAGTTTTCGACGTTTGACAATCTCATCGAAGATGTCGGGCAACAGTGACTTGCGTTTTTTGTCCAGAGGCAAGCGCATGCGTCCTTGGGCGCGTGCCCGGGCTCTTCTTTTGTCGCTCTCTTTGGTCAGGTTCATCTGAGCGATTTCGTCGTTGGCTTGGTCCGTGGCTTCTTGTGCTAGTCGGACCCGCTCGGGCTCGAGCAGCTTGTTGACCTTGGCGTCCATCTCGTCAAGGATCTCCTTGGCGGCGGCGCGGGCCAATTGGCCAGCCTGCGATTCCAAATAGAACGCGCGAATCTCATCCTTGACGTCTGCCAACTCTGGCAAGCGGCTTTCTTCACGACCGGAGACAAAGAAGAAAAAGCGCAGGTCGCCAACAACAGAGAGTTGGCGGGAGAGGTGCCCAACTGGGGCTCCGTAGAGCTGAGAAAAGGCTGGGATGCCGAATTCTCTGAGTTCTTGCATGGCTCCTCGGCGATCAAGTTTGTCGAGCTTGTGGTAGCCAAGGTGATACTTTTTGGCGAGAGCGGGCAAGTCCGCTTTGGCTCCGGAGGCCAGAGCCTCTTGGTGTGCTTCGGTGATGAGGTGCTCTAAGGTCAGCTTCTTCATGATCTCGTCTTTGACGAGAGAGAAGGGGCTGACGACCTTCTCCAAGGGTGTGTCAGGACCAAGGCTCAAGAGGTGACGTTTGTTTGGAGGGATAGCACCCACGAGACGCTTCTGGTTGGCTTTGAAGTAAGCGAGTGCTCGTTTGCGCGTCACTTTTGAGGCGTCGCCTAGCTGAGCCACCATCTCGGGCGTGAACTCCGAAGGATCGAAGTAAACGATGCCTCCACTCACTGTTGCCGGAAGACGGAAGCGGGCGGCGACGCTCCGGTCTCGCTTCCAAAATGCTTGGAGATCTTCGTCAGTAACTCCTTTGGCCTTGAGTTCTTCAGTGAAATCGCTGTTCTGAAAACAGACGTATTCGAATTGATACTGAAGCTTGCGAGTCTTGAATTGGTCAAAGGCTGCCCGAGTCGTGGCTCGGTTTGAATCGAAGAGCAAGTTCTTCAGGTGTGCAATCTTGAGGCGAGAGCGCTCGTAGGCTTCTCCCGATTCCGCCGAGACACCGATGGCATTCCAACGCTTGAGCAAGCCCTCATGGACTGCTGGGTTTCTTGTTTGCAGCCGCTTCTCAATTTCGTCAGGAGTCACTTGGATTTCCAGAGCGTCGGCCCAGGCGTTCAAGATGATCCGTGCCCAAGCGTCATCAGAGCTGAGAGGGCGGCGGGCGGAGCCTTCCATTTGATTGATAAGAACGCGGACATCGTAGTGTTCCCCCGCAGTGACCTTAACGGTCTCGCCGCCCAATTCGAAGGTGCCGGCAATGGCGTCGGGATTGTCGGGAACGGGTATGTTCTTGATCAGAGCCAACTTGGCGTTGTCGGCGTTGTTTTGTTCACGCTCGGCAGCACTTTGGGCCCAAGCCGTGGCTTGAAGCACGAAAGCAAAAAGGGCGATCATAAGTGCTGGCGATGTGAATCGCTGCGTCAGGACATTCATTCGGTCTGGTTCCTCTATTTGTCCAATGAGCCGAGCGCGCTTGAACCCGGCTCAATCATGTGGAATCCGCTTTGTTCAGCCTCCTCAGGCCGAGATGCTATTTTGTGTCGGGAAGCGGGCGGTGCCAAGGGCTCCCATGTGTGGGTTACTTTAGCCAGGGTCGTCGCTGAAATCGACAGACGAGAATTCTCTAGCAGGGACTTTGCCCGGTTTTCTGGTTGATTACCCAATAAGTCCGGGTTGGGCCGCAACAAATCCTCCTCTCTACCCAGTTCGGAGCGATCGTGCGGGCGCGCCAATTCTCAGAAATCATCTCACGGATCGAGATTTCATGGCAAGTTTTTCTATGAATTTGATAGGTTCTATGATTACCCGCATCGTCTTCGCGACGCATGTGTGCGCGGCGCTTGGCTGAGAGTTTCTCATCATAGCGCCGAAGACGCTCTCGGTCGGATTACCAGCGATCCAAGATACCGGGCGATCTTCACCCCAAAACTGGGTTCGGATTCGAACTTAAGTGTTGCCAATGGCAAACGATGTGCCTCCATGGGTTTACGTCTGTCAGTATGGCGAGCGATTGCGGGTGCATGAATGAAAATAGGTCTTCTTGGGTTGGCGTCGCAAATGACGATACCTCAAGGAGCACAACAACAGACAAGGTTTACCTAGGCCACGACTTTCCACTTTCTCAGTTGACCGGGTAGACACCTTGGACGGCACCGAGCCCCTTCTCTTGGTGCCGTCACTTTTTGCCCTGATATTCCGTGAAATTTCATTCACTTGCACCGAACGTTCAGGATATCGACTCGACTTCCGATATATCGCGTAGAGCTCTCAAGTATGAACTTGGGGCCAAGGTGTGGTTGCGCCGGGAGCAAACAAGTCATGATCCGAATATTGAAGCGTGCACGAAATCATTCACGCATGTCGCGTCTGAGACGTCGGGCCGAGGTGGATCCGCTCCCACGTTCCTATGTTGAGTTGTGCCGAGCACATCTGAGCCATGGGGATGTGGATTGGGCTCTCAGCGCTTCACGGGCTGGGTTGGAGAGATTTCCGCACAGTGAAGACTTGAGAGATCTCATGCGCCACACGTGGCGGCAGACGAAATCCGAAGAGATCGACGAATTGCGTCGCAAGTCTCAGGAGTCAGCCGACGTCGAGGTCTTCGATGGTCTTGCCAAGATCTATCTCGAATGTGAAGAGTACGACGAAGCTCTCGATGTTGCCGAAGAACTCACGCGCCGTCGACCAGATGTCGCCGAAGGGCCAGCCATGATGGCTGACATTCTCTTGCGTCGGTTCTACAAAGACCACGTTGCCAGTGATGCCCGCCGCTCAATCGCACTTCTTCGTCGCGTGCTTGAAACGGATGAATCTGACTTTCAGGCCAACTTACTTTTGGCCCAGGTCTATCGCTACATCGGTGCCATTTCCAAGGCGCTCTTTCATCTCTACCGAGCTCTCGATGTTGAGCCAGAACACGAAGTTGCTCGCAACCTCTATGACCACCTGATCAACTTGCCTCTCGAAAAGGCAGAAGAAAACGAACTTCTTCGCCTAGTCGAAGAAAATGAAGCCTCGTTGGCGGTCGATGGTTGTGATCCACGCCGTAAGGACGGCACGATTTCTCCGGCCAAGCGTTCAGCCTTGGTTCAAGATCTCGGTCGTTTCAGTCAACTCAACGGTGTCGCCAGAACGGCCTTCGTGAGTGACGAAGTGACCATTATCGCCGAAAACGGCGATTGCCGAATCCTCAAACTTGACGAGCAAGACGACCTCTGTGAAATGGCGAAGAGCTTCAGAGCCGCCGCTGCCGTGAGTGCCAAGCGCATGGGGATCGGAGCCTTTCAAACATCCATCTTGTCGGCGGGAAAGAAAGGGCTTCAGTTTCACGCAGTGGGACGAACCGTGTTGCTCGTTGAATCCGACGATCCAGGAAGAAGTGATGTCATCAAACAAGAGTGCTTCGATTTTGTTGCTTCGTGTCTGAGAAGTGCGGGAGATTTGGCCCATGCGTGAAGTACTCAAGGAACTGAACACACTACCTGGAATCAAGGGTAGTTTGGTGGTGACCCCTGACGGCATTGTCGTCGCAAGTGAACTGTCGAGTGAGCTTGACGAAGACACAACGGCGGCTTTGGTGGGCAATGTTGTCACGCAGACGACTCGCTTGCTCGATGCTGGCCGCTACGAAGAAATGGACCGCATGGTCCTCACGGCATCACGAGGAAAGATCGTGATCCAGAACCTAACGAACTGCCAACTAGTAGTCGTGACCAATCAATTCATCAATATCGACCTGACCGTGCTGGAGATTACCAGTGCTGCGATCAAAATTCGCGAGCTTGGCAGGTTAAGTGTATGAGCGCCAAGAAGACGCCGATTTCCCGGCAAAGTGAGTTTGAGAATCGAGGACCGAAAACATGGTTCAACTGAATCTGGCACTGCGAGAGATCAACTGCAAAGTCGTTTACTTTGGATGCGGTCTCGGCGGAAAAACAACTAATCTTGAAATCGTTCATCAAAAAGCGGCTCCGGATAGTCGGGGTGAGCTTACGTCCATCGCGACGGAGTCGGATCGAACGTTGTTCTTCGATTTTATGCCCTTGGACTTAGGCGAAGTCAGTGGCATGAGGATCAAGTTCCAACTCTATACGGTGCCGGGCCAGGTGTACTACAACTCCACCCGCAAGCTCGTGTTACGTGGAGCGGACGGAGTTATTTTTGTCGCCGATTCCCAAGCCGACAAGCTCGAAGAAAACATCGAGTCGATTGACAATCTGGAAGAGTGTCTCAAGGAGCAAGGGCGGACCCTGGATGAGATGCCTCACGTCATTCAATTCAACAAACGCGATTTGGACGGCATCCTGTCGGTGGAAGAGCTAGAAAAGCAATTGAATCGCTATGGGGCTTCGTGCCACGAGGCCTGTGCCTCCAGTGGTGAAGGTGTCCTCGAGACATTCAAGGCCCTCGCTGCCATGATGCTCGAGAAAGTCAAAGCGATGTCGACCGAAAGCTCTGCCAAACCAGGAAGCGCCAATCGAAATCGTCCAGCAGCCCGCCCCGAGCGTGTGGCTGCGAAGCCATTGACCGACAGTCAGCGCCTTCAAGGAGGAATCGCCTCGACTCCGGCGAAAGCCCAACCCGTCGTCAAGGTGACGAATACACCTATTGAGGCTTCGGCGAAAACTCCCAGCCGACCGGCGGGATTTGAGTCGAATGCCATGCCAGCTCCTGCGCCAGCAGCGGCAGCGGCGAGTGTGACGCCAGTCGACCCAGCGGTGACGCCCCAGTTGCACATGATGCCACAGGCGGATTCTGCCCCAATCCCTTCTGAGCCAGTCGCGCCGGACACCGCTTCAGCGATGGCGCCAACCGTCGACGCCGCTGCCACCTCGACGATTGAACCGGTGAGTCCTTCTATTCGTGAATCAAGATCTGATCCAGCTCAACGCCGATCCAGAAGAACCGCGATTACCACGAGCTCAGTCCAGATCCAGAGTAGCGGCATGATGATCTCCTCGTCGTCCCGGAGACGTGGTGGTGGAGACGGCAAGGTCTTTTGGTTGCTCGGCACACTGCTCTTGGGCGCGGCGGCGGCAGCTGGCTGGTACTACTTCCTTCGCTAAGAACAAATTCCCCCTGAAAGGACTCGGAACAATGGACGACAGCAAAAGACTCAAAGAGAATCGGATGATCTTCTACGAAGAAGACATCGAAGGCAT
>JAJRYU010000515.1 GCA_024275615.1 Planctomycetota bacterium | reverse complement strand
GTCTACCCGACTGAGAACGAGAAAATCGGCACTATCGGCTGCGCTCAGGTTCTCCCGCCAAGGTCCAGCGGGAAGATTGAATCGTGGGCGAGCGAGACTCGCCGGGTCAAAGATCAGTATCTCGATGTCTCTGGCAATCTGCAGATGTTGGGCGCCATCATCGAGAATGAACACATTGGCACCTTTCGCATGAGCTCGGGCGGCAGCGATACGGTCTTTCCCTTGCACAAACAGCGTGTCTGGGAATTGACACTGCAACATGTGGCTCTCGTCGCTCAGTCCTGTTGCAGCAACGGCGGCTCCATAGCCGCGGGAGAGAACACACTTATTGGGCGTGGCTTCCAAGAGCTTGAGAATACGCGCCACCAGGGGTGTCTTGCCGACACCCCCGACGGTGAGGTTGCCTACGCTAATCACGGGGACTGAAAAATGATGCTGGGGCTTGCGGCCTGAGAGATACGTGCGGCGCCGATGCGCCATAGCAGCGCCGTAAACCGCACCCAGCGGCGCCAACATCGGTCCCCACAAGGGGAAATCCCACGGGGGTTTGCTCATGCGGCCAGCTTAGCGAGGTAGACCAAGTGTGGCCAGTGTCTCTCGATCAACTTACCTACGACAGCACAACTGTCGACCAACAAAGGAGCTCACTCAGGCGCCACGGAGTTAGCGAATCCCACGGTTAGCAGCGCTCGTGTCAGCAGCTTTGCGTTTGGGACGTTTGATCTTTGTCGTGATCCGTCCGCTCCCATCCACCTTGATGTCGGCGCGTTTGTTACCGGGCTTCGACTTGACCGGTGCTTTTTTCTTAGCAATGAGCTTCGCTTTGGGTTTCACGCTGGGCCTGGCTGCTTTCTTTTTGGCAGCGACGACAACGGGCTTTTGAGTCTTTCGCAAGGCTCTGAGCCAATCAGGATAGACCTTTGCCCATTCTGCTTCTTCATCGGTCAACTTGTAGGCTTCAGTAATGACACTTTTTTGAAGGTCTTCGAACTTCTGTTCGGTCCAACCTTCCTTTGGTGCCCAACGATCCAGGAGCTGTTGCGACTTGGCGTCGAGTTCAGACATAGGGTCCGTCTTCGCTGCAGCAGCGGCTTTCGCCTGGATGCGTTTTGCATTTTCTGCTTCTTCGCGATTCCGACGTTCCTTGGCGTCGGTACGGACGCGCTCCATTTCTTTGACGGTCAGCTCTCGGCCGACGACGACTTTTTCGAGACGGCGATAGGGAAAAAACAGAAAACCAGCGAGACCATCGTAAAACCACAAGCGAATACCGGCGTTGAATTCCGACTTCCGCGAATCATCGAGCTTGACATACTGGTAGCGCTTCACATGCTCAACCATACGATTCTTGTCAGCCAAACCCTGAAAAACGGACTCATTGGTTAGGATAAGCTCAATTTTCACGAACCCAGAAAGGGATGGTTTCTTGGCAATCGGAGCGCTTTTCTTCTTGTCCTGTGCCAACCCGGCGGGCAAGAGAATAAGGATGCTGAGAAGGATGAGAGTGATTCGAGACATGTCCTGTCCTCACGATTGGGTCTTTACGCAGGTCACCTAAGGTCGGCGTCTCTATACCTATCGGTATTGACACCCGCTCTTCTTGATTCAGGGTAAAGTCGGGGCTACGATTCCTTCCCGTGTGCTTTAGCGATTGGGCCTCAAGAGTTCCCTAACCTGGTTGGGCCAGGATGGTTGATTGCCGTGGGTATTCTTTCACGGCAAGGGAGCGGGCATTTGTACCGAGTTCTTAGAAACAGATTTGTTCGCGAATTGTGGGCTCCGGAGCGAGGGCGTGCCCGCATGGCCCTCGTTTTCATGACCCTTCGAGGTCTCATGGCCTTGGCGCTGCCGTACTATGTCGGCAAGGCGATCGCTGGGATCAAAGACGGCGTAAGCAGCGAAGTTGTCCAACACTATGTCCTCATGCTGATCCTGTTTGCGACCGGAACCGCCGTGGCACAGTTTTGGATGCGGTGGTTGTTTATTCGCTCAAGCCGGAACTTTGAGGAACGGCTCCGCAATCGGATTTTCGAACACCTTTCTCGACTTTCATTCACCTATTTCAACAAGTCTCGTACGGGTGACATCATGTCACGCTTGACCGCTGACGTCGAAGCAGTCCGCATGGGTGTGGGACCGGGTGTGATGCACATGTTCCAGACCGGAGCCATGGCCATTGGCGCCGTCCTATTCATGTTGGTTTCATATTGGCAGCTCACTCTTTGGACTCTTGTGCCTATGGCACTCATGTTCCTCATGATTCGGCGAACGATGCCTCGTTTGCATGCTGCATCTCTCCGCGTCCAACGCAAATTGGCAGACCTGTCATCATTAGCGCAGGAGAGTTTCTCTGGCAGCCGCGTGGTGAAGGCCTTTGCCCGAGAAGAATACGAAGTCAAGCGTTTTAGACTTGAATCGAAATCCTATATCGACGCCTCCATGGAAATGGCCATGACACGTGGGCGGATGCATGTTTACATCGAACTCATTTCTGGCTTGGTGGCCGTCGCACTGCTCTACTTTGGTGGCAAGGGTGTCATCCGCGGAACGTTTTCCCTGGACCATTTTATTGCTTTCTTCGGCTACTTCACCATGTTGGTATGGCCCATGATCGCGATCGGTTGGACTCTCGCTCTCTTCGAAAGAGCAAGTGTGGCGATGGACCGCTTGGAAGGAGTTCTAGCCCAAGATCCTGAGATCACCGACGGCGATGTGATTGTTGAGAAACTCACTGGCGACTGGCGTATCAACTCATTGCACTTTCGCCACGAAGGCGCAATAACAGACACATTGATCGACATTAGTTTTGAAATTCCTAGGGGATCTTCTCTGGCGATCATTGGGCCAACTGGCTGCGGCAAGTCAACTCTCATGCAGATCCTTGGGCGTCTTCTCGACCCTCCAAATGACACAGTTTTCCAAGACAACGTCGACATTCGCGACTTGAAACTTGGAGACCTGCGGCGTTCCATCGCTATGGTCCCGCAAGAGACCTTCTTGTTTTCAGACACGTTGGCGGCGAACATAGCCTTTGGAAACGACCAAGATTCAGGCGATCAGAAAGCTATCGAAGAAGCCGCCGAGTCTGCTCAGGTTCGAGAGGCAATCGACTCATTCGAATACGGCTTTGACCAGCTCATCGGTGAACGAGGCACGACGCTCTCTGGAGGGCAAAAGCAGAGAGTTGCTATTGCACGTGCCCTCATTCACCAAGCTCCCACACTAATCTTGGATGACTGTCTTTCAGCTATTGACACGAGAACCGAAGAAAAGATCTTGGAGCGCCTGAGAAAAACGTCTGACCAAACGACCATCATCGTCGCCCACCGAATTACGAGTGTCATGCACTGCGACCAGATTATCGTATTGAAAGATGGCCGAATCATCGAAAAAGGACGGCACGAGGATCTCGTCGCCGCCGGTGGCTGGTATGCAAGTACTTTGCGTCGTCAACTTCTCAAGCAGGAGATTGAGGCCGCATGAATCGCCCAAAAAACAACAGGAGTGTCCACGAAGAAGATACCGCTGGACGTATCTTTGATCACTCGATCTACTCGCGTTTCGCACCCTTCGCAAAACCCTACCTAGGGTATGTCTTAGGCAGTGTCGTCCTGCTGGTTTTCTTGTCCTTAACAACCATGACAATGCCCTTGGTTATGCGCTGGGCTATCGATCACACTTTCGGCGGTGGAGCGCGGGGGCCTGAAGCATCTAGCCTTCTTGGCGCATTCAGTGACTTGCTCGCTAACATCACGGGAATTCAAAACGGCTCAATCCCCGATGAAGCGACTCGAATTCACGGATTAGGGGTGCTCGCCTCGATCGGAGGTGTCGTGGGCCTTCTGACTTTCGCCTTGCGCTACACTCAGATACACGTCGCCAATTGGACCGGCCAGCACATCATCTTTGATCTGCGAAATCACGTGTTTCGCCACCTGCAAGGCCGCAACTTGAGGTTCTTCGACACGCGGCCTGTGGGCAAATTGGTCACCCGTGTCACCAGCGATATCGAAGCGCTGGCTGAGCTCTTCACCTCCGGCATTGATGTACTCTTCTACGATCTCGTCATGATTGGTGTGACGCTCACCGTCCTATTCGCCATCAACACAAAACTTGCTCTTCTCAGCCTTGCTCTTGTGCCATTCGTCTCGGCGTGGAGCTTCTATTTCAAACGTGAAGCCCAACAGCTATTCCGTCATGTTCGTGCGCGCGTCACTCGCCTCAATAGTTTCATCAATGAGTCCATCACCGGCATCCGAGTCATCCAAATTTTTCGCACCGAGGCCAAAACACGAGATCGATTTACCGCATGGAATCGAGATCTGAAGGATGCTCACGTCAAAACCGTAAAGAACTTCTCCTTGTTCTTTCCTGGAATTGGCATTTTTTCGGCCTTGGGTGCCGGCATGGTGCTCTTGGTGGGTCACCAACTTGTCGGCGAGGGAAGACTCTCGATCGGCGACATGTTCGCTTTTTGGATTCTGCTGCAACGTTTCTTTGAACCCCTCAAGCAACTCTCCGAAAAATACAATGTTCTCCAATCAGCGATGGCTTCAGGAGAACGATTGGCAGAGATTCTCGATACCGAGGAGTCGATCCCGACGCCAACCGACGCACACCCAGTCGCCAAGATGGGTCCCTTGGGCAATATTGAATTCGACAACGTCCACTTTTCCTACGACGGCAAAACAGAAGTCCTCCATGGCATCAGTTTCGTCGTCCAACGAGGTGAGAAGCTCGCTATTGTTGGTGCCACAGGAGCAGGTAAGAGTTCCCTTATCAACGTTCTAGGCCGTTTCTATGAAATCAGCTCCGGGAGTGTCAGACTCGACGGTGTTGACATTAGGGAGATGGACAAACACGAACTGAGGAGATCGGTGGGTATCGTTTTGCAAGAGGTCTTTCTTTTCGCCGACACCGTCCGCGAGAACTTGCGACTCGGGGACGAAAGTATCACCGACGCAATGTTGAACGACGCGCTCCAACGGGTCTACGCCGCGGACTTCGTCAACGGCCTCGAAGGTGGCCTTGATCATGAAGTGGAAGAAAGAGGAGCAACGTTCTCCTTGGGCGAAAAACAGCTGCTTTCTTTCGCTCGCACCTTGGTTCACAATCCACCTATCTTGGTACTCGACGAAGCCACGGCCAACATTGACACTGAGACCGAACACTTGATTCAAATGGCCCTTGAAAGGCTCATGGAAAGCCGAACGGTCATCGTGATTGCTCATCGTTTGTCGACAATCAAGAAAGCCGATCGCATCATTGTCATGCATCACGGTGAAATCCGTGAACAGGGAACACATCGAGAATTATTGGCGAAGCAAGAAGGTCTCTATCGTCGACTCTATGAGTTACAATACCGGGGTCAAGACAAGTTAGAAGCAACCTTGCAGGTGGAAGATGACTGAGTCAAAATTCATAGTTTTTGAAGGCATCGACGGTTCCGGCACTTCGACACAGTCCAAGGCCTTGGTTCAGAATCTGGTGGAACGTGGCATGCCCACGATCCACACATGGGAGCCAACAGATCGCCCAATTGGCAGATTGCTGCGCCAAATGCTATCGGGAGAGCTGACTTCATCCGATTCGCCTGAACAAGACAGGCATCTCCTGGCTCTTCTTTTTGCCGCAGATCGCCACGATCATCTTTGGAACAACAAGGACGGGATCAAGAAGGAATTAGCACAGGGCAAACACGTTGTTTGTGCCCGCTACGTGCTCTCTTCTTTGGCGTACGAAGGAGAAGAATCCTCCTAAATCGATTTCGTTCGCACGATCAATGCTCGTTTCCCTACCCCCGACCTCACCGTGTATTTGGATTGCCCCGTTGACGTGGCGCTTCATCGAATCACCAGCACACGAGACCAGATTGACGTCTTCGAAAATGAAGCCAAACTCTCTCGAGTGAGCGTAAACTACGATGCTCTTCTGAGTCACTATGACGGCGAGATTCTTCGACTTGATGCCACACGCCCCCCGAAGGAACTCAGCGCCTTGATCGCGGCCCGAGTCTAGAGTCCCACTGTTTCATTGCGCGCACTCGCAGCCCATTGATTTAGGTCAGAGGGAGAAATCCAGACTTCGACACTTCACCGCACAAGGCAACAGGCGCAGCGATTTCTCTCAACTGGGGTCTTTTGGTGTTCGAGGAGGACACAAAGAAACTCCCGGCCCGACCTATTGCTTCGGCGTAATCAAATGACCGAGTACAAAAATCGCAAGTCCTAGAAGAGCGAAAGCCCACATCGTGCTTTCGCTGGTGGATTGATCAAATGCGATGATGCACCCCAAACCCGTCAGACCCAAGCCAACGATCTGCAGAAAACGACCAATCTGGTACATAGGGGCTCCGTAATCCTTCTTCAGCCCTCGTAGCGCACAGGGACAGGCGTGTTATAACAGGCCCTATGCGAAGCGGCTACGAACTCTTTTCGATCGGTGACGTCAAGGTGAAGATCCACGGGAGCTTCATCGTCCTTGGTGTCCTCATGGTCCTTTGGGCCTTAGCGGAAGGGGGCAGCAGCACCGACGTCGGCTATCGGATCCTGGGTCCTTTTATTCTCTTCGCCACGGTAATTCTTCATGAGTTGGGCCATGCGACCGTTGCTCGACTCATGGGGGTAAGGGTTATTGACGTCATTTTGACCCCCATGGGGGGCATGGCTCGTATCGAAGGCGAACTCCGCGATCCGAAAGAAGAAGGTTACATCGCTGTGGCAGGTCCAGCCACGAACCTGCTCTTGGCCATTCTCGCTTTTGCAGTCATTGCGGCTTTGGGCCGCACCAATGAAATCGTTTTCGAACGTATCGTTTTCTTCCTGGAAGAACGGCGCTCGTTTTTGCAAGACGAACTCCTCATCGTTGTTTTCGGGCTTAACGTGCTTCTCACCGTCCTCAATCTCATCCCGGTTTTCCCTTGCGACGGTGGACGAGTGCTACGCGCTATCTTGAGCGCGAGAGTAGGACGGTTGCGAGGGACGCGCATCACCTGCAAGATTGGTCTTTACGTCGGATTCGCTCTTATCCTCATGCCCCTTTTCGTGGCCGGCCAACAATGGTGGATCACACCCTTTGCTGGTATCTACTTTTTGTTTGCCAGTCTCAAGGAACGACTCTCAGTAGAAGCACGTGAAGGCCTCGGTCTCACGGGTGGCTTCTTCCGCTTCGGACAGGGTTTCGGATCACGCCCCCAAGACAGTTTCGATGCTGGGCCCAGGCCTGTTGATGCCACGAGCAACCACGACCAATTGGCAGACGGTGATGTCATCGACGTGACGGGCTCAAGTCGGATCTTGGACGAAACGGATGACTGAAGCGCCCCAGAGTCAAAAAAAGTCGATCATCGCCTGGTGCCTTTTCGACTTCGGCAATTCGTCTTTCACCACTGTCATCATCACTGCTGTTTTTAACGTCTATTTCGTGAACTTCATCGCCCCTGAAGGTGGAACGCGATATTGGAGCATCGGTCTTCTCATATCCAACCTCATTGTCATCGTGACGGCCCCTGTCATCGGCGCCATTGCCGACCATGGTGGCCGCAAGAAGGGTTTTCTCCTCGCAAGTTTTGTCACCTGCATCGCCGCAACTGCTTGCCTTTCTTTTGTCGAACGAGGTGACGTCATTGCGGCACTTGTCCTGGTTGCCATTGCCAACGCCGCGTTTGCTAGTGGCGAGAATCTCGTTTCGGCTTTTCTACCTGAGTTGGTCGAACCCAAAGACATTGCGAAAGTATCATCTTGGGGCTGGGGAGTGGGTTATGTTGGCGGATTGGCTGCCTTGGCACTCTGCCTTCTTGCCATTAAGGTCTGGGGTGACGAATACGGCGCCCGCCAATGTGGGATCATCGTAGCCGCCTTTTTCCTCATTGGCGGCCTGCCGACCTTCATCTTTATCAAAGAGAAAGCGCGCGCTCCCGTCCGTATCAAGGACGCGATAAGACAGGGCATGTCTGAGTCCGCCGCGACGATCCGCAATCGGAGTCAACTGCCAGACTTATTTCTCTTCTTCACTGCGGCGAGTGTGCTCCAAATTGGCATCTACGGTGTCATTCAGTACGCCGGGATCTATGGCACTCAATTGGCACATCTCAGCCAAGAGGAGGTCACTCTCATCTTGCTGGTCAGTCAGGTAAGCGCATTTGTTGGCGCGCTCGCAAGCGGCCGTATCGCCACAAGGATCGGCGCCATCAATACCGTCAAGTTGACGGCCGTCGTGTGGTCAATCGCTGGAATTCTATTGTTGTCGCAAAGCAACAAGGTTGGCTTTTGGGCAGCTGCACTCATCGCCGGTTTTGCCATGGGTGCATCACTCGCGACGATTCGCTCCGCTGTTGCGCTCCTGACACCGATAGGGCGCGGTGGCGAGATTTTCGGCTTTTGGGGTTTTTTCGGGCGTGCCGCCGCGATTCTTGCACCGGCCGGCAATCTTGTGCTCTTGCATCTCACGGACGACACTTTGGAAGCTGGTATCATCTACTTCCTCTTGTGTTTCGTCGCCAGTTACTTCCTCTTGAATCGGGTCGACGAAGCCCGGGGGCGACGCCGCGCCCAAGGTCTCGGGAAAGCCTAACTTGAACCATTTTCGAAAAGGTAGATTAGGTGGGTAACCAAGCCTGGTGGCGCTTGATTGCCTCATCGCGGTCGGACTCCGAGTCATAGAAGAGATCGGCCCCTCCATTGTACGGCGCGTAGACACAACCTTCCTCAAGTTCAACAATAAGACCTTTGACACGGCGGTCGGCGAAAGCGCGCAACAGAGGATCAAAAGCTCCAGAATCCCAAGTCACGGCAAGAGCAAACAGACTGGTAGGTTCGCGAAACACGCTACCTTTTCCTTCCCAAAGCTCGGCTGGTAGGGAACAGAGTTTTTCGAAGCGAACGCCAAGACCGGCGAGTTCACTCATCTCAGTCTCCGAAGTCTGATCAGAACCCAAGAGCAGAACAGCACAAAGGGAAGACTCGCCCAGAACCTCCGTCGCCACAACATTATGGCGCTCCAGGAGAGTGACATAGTCCGCATCCGTAGTCGGGCGTCTTTTTGACTTGGGCAAGCTATGAATCCTGACCCATAACTCAGGATAGGCGTCGCGGAGCAAGAACCCCACTGGTGGTGACTGGGGGTAGCAGCTCTCCCAGCATTCCAATAGGTCCTTTGGGATCGGCGTCGAACTCGCTACCAAAACTGGGGCTGAAACCTCTTCAGCTGTCTCCACGTCTTCTTTGGAACCGAACCAAATCGGCACTTCGCCGTTGAATTCGCAGGTCCAATCGATCAAATAGAGCAGGCCGTCGTCGAACCAAAAAGTGATCCCAAGAACGTCAACTTCAATCCAAGTTTGGACATGACCGTCTTCATGAACACAACTGTCTTCTTCCGTCACATCGGTATTGAGCTCGTTTTCGATGAATGCCTTCATGAAGTCCAGGGATTTACCGACCAGTTGTTGCCCGCGGAGATGACTCTGCGGACGTTCGGTGCCGATATCTCCCAAGCCGAGACCAAAGTCGGCCCAAAAAGTTAGCGTCAACCCCAACTCTTCATAAAGACACGTCAGATCCCCATCTTCATCAGTTTCACTCTCACTCGGATCGCCAAGCTTGCTGACGACAAATTCTGGCTTGCAGCCAAAAGAAAGTCCTTCCAAGCCAGATTCCAAAAGAATCGCGTCTAGATCATTCATATTTGTCGCCTACAAATCCTTGCAAGGAAATCGGAATCGGAAAAACGAGAAGAAACCTAACCGACGCAAAAATGCCACAAAACAGCGATCATGAGGAAAATGAGCCCCATACCAACAAGGCGCTTCAATTCTTCGGGCGACATGCCCATGAAGCGTCCTGATTGGGCGTCTTTCGAAGCCGCGTGCAGATCGTCTTCCCGGCGCCATTGATGCAGCTCCTCTGCCAAAGCATCCAATTTTCGGTCCAGGTTTTCAACACTCACACGCATATGTTCATGCCGCTTGGCCATTCCAGCGGCTTGATTGAGCAGCTCGACAACAGCAGGATCGCGAATAAGTTGATGGCTGAATGGGGGTGGGGGCGAAGCGGTGAAATCCTCATCGTCAGAAGGGATGGTTGCTGGCATCAATTCGTCCGACTTAGACACAGGTTTGGGAGTTTCTGGTTCTTCCATGGCCGCCTCCTCAGGTTCCTTTTTGAGGATAGCACCTCTATTCCTTGGTAACTTGATTCGGCTTAGATCGAGTCCAAGTTCTTTCACCGTGGCATCAAGCTTCCCTTGAAGAACGTCGATTTGCAGCTCACGTCGACACAAGCCAGCGTCGAGACTACTAAGCTCTTCATGCATGCTCAGTTCCTTGGGCGCATTGTCCTTCATTTTGTGGCTCTTCTCACCAGGATTCGATAGCTACCTTCAACGGCTTCGGCGATCGACTCGACAACCAAGTTGGCCTGCTGGCAGAAGTCAGCCACAACGTCGGTGGGCAAAGGGTTGTCCTCGGCGCTCGAATGAGCATCGAGGTGCTTAAACACCAAAAGCCCCACCCCACCCACAGTCAAGATTCGGCGGAATTCCCCCAAGGTTTCCTGAAGCTTCGGCGTGCGCACGCCAGACAAGCAACCCATGGAAAACACAAGATCGCAGCTCAGGTCAGC
>JAJRYU010000514.1 GCA_024275615.1 Planctomycetota bacterium | reverse complement strand
TTGGCGCCAAGTCAACGAGGCTAACGGGGATGTCGTGGCGTTGGACTTTCACGCCAGGGCCGACGACGATGAGAGGAACGTGCACCGACTCTTCAAAAACCTGAGTCGAATGTTTGAAAGATCCGTGTTCGCCGAACTCTTCGCCATGGTCCGCGGCCACCGCCATGATCATGTTCTTGGCCAGACCCGCATCCTGAAACCGAGCGTAGAGTTTCTTGATGAATGTGTCTGCCTGGCGCACTTCAGCGACGTAACGTTCGAATTCAGAATCGCCAGCACGGAATTCTGCTGACGCCTTGTTGTAGGGAGAGTGAGGCAGCATGAGGTGGAGGTAGGAAAACCATGGTCCACCTCTTTGTGGTTTTAGTTTGAGAAATGTTTCTTCGAGAGGTAGGTCATCCCATTCATGAAGACTGGAGAACTCGAAACCAAGGGAGAAGCGATTGAAGTCGTTGCCTCCGGCGATCAACATACCTTTGGGATAGCAGCCCCGCGTTTCAACGCCGTTCTTTTTGAGTAAGTCTGTGACCAAGGGAGTCTTCTCGAAGCCACCGCGGAAGCCAAGGAATTGCGACGAGTACCAACCACTGAGAAAAGAAAACACTGAAAAATGCGTCATTGGGGCGGGGGCGTAGGCGCGGCGAAAATCCGCACCTTCTGCGGCCAGTTGGTCCAAAAATGGAAGGGCTGGGCGTCCGCCCACCGATCGGTCGCGGAGATCAGCTCGCATCGCGTCCACAGTGATGAAGAGGAATCCCCGCGCACTCCCCAGTGTCTTCTCGGCATTCCTTCTTGCTTCGGCGCCCAAGAGTGTGCCCAAAACGGGGTGGTGAATGTAGAGCGACTTTTCGTCTTCGGGCAAGGGCGGAACGAACCATTCCCGCAGCCGCTGGACAAGTGGTGCTGCCGCGCTTGTGTTGCGAATCGTCCAATCGGCGGACTGAGGATTCCCCAGGGATTGGTAGGTTCCAAGTGCGCCAAGCGCAACGGAAGCGACGATCAAGGTGCGTTTGAATCCAAGTGAACGGTGTATCAGGAGCCGATAACTGGGCATCCAAAAGGCCACCAGGACCATGGCATTCACAGACATGCGCACTTCCTGGTAACGACCTCTTTGAAACATAGCGGCACCGACGAAGGTGATTGTTCCTACGATCAGCATGGTCCCAGCGAGCAAGCCTTGCTGCGATTTCTTCTTGTCGCAAAAACGCATCAAGAAGACGGCTGTGATTCCAGACCCGGCAGCAAAGATAAACCCCCAATAGGAACTACCCCACAAGGTCTTGGCGTGGGCACCTAAGGCGAGGCTCTGTCCCAAGAGGTAGCCGAAGACGATCGGGACGATGAGGGCCCATCTTCCAGGCAAGAAGAGAGTTGTTGTGGCTCCCAAGACCAAAGCCGCCATGAGGGTCACGGCAGGCGCCCCGAAGATCGTCGAAGTCCTGGGGCTCAACGCGATCCAGTTGGCAAGAATGACATCGGACATCATCAGGGTCAAGCCAGCCAAGGCCGTTGCCCCAATCATCTGATGAGCGTCGTTGATTCTACTCGTTGAGCCTCGGCTTGGCGTCCGCATCTATGTCAGTCTCTTCGTCTTCGTTTCTTTCGCTTCTTAGCAAAGAGTAGCTTGTACAGATGCTACCTCAAATGCTCTCGTCATGTGATAACGACTTCCGCTCGTGCAACGGACATGGATCTCATAAGGACTTGGGCTTTGTTCTGCTGGCATTTGAGCATGTTTGAGGGAACATACCTTCACTCAGGTACAGGATAATTTTCGATGAAGACACTTATCTTTGGTTGCAGAATTAAGAGCCAACAGCATAATTGAACCGACGTACATGGTTTGGACTTGAGCATCAGTCACGAAGGCTCTGCCGTAATACCAGAAATTAAAGGCCAACATTGTTCAGACGGTGTTGCTAGGTGTACCTTGAAGAACAAGATTCTCATTGTTGAACACGATCGTGAAATCGCTGCGGCGATTGAGGAAGTACTCATATCTGAAGACTACGAAGTCGCCCATGCGCATGCAGCTGCGATGGACTCGCTCTGTCAGGAGATCGAAAGTGCAGATCTCGTGCTCTTGGAACTCCTTCTTCCTGATGGCGACGGCTTGGAGATCCTCAGAGTCCTCAAGGTACGATGCCCGGCACTCCCCGTCGTGATGATCACCGGCGCTGATGATGTCAAGCAGGCGGTGGAATGCATGAAAGCTGGGGCGGAAGATTGCTTGCGCAAGCCGCTTGCTCAGCACGATCTTGTTACCACGGTAAAATACGCCTTGTCACGAGGTCATATGACCAAGAGAGCCAGTGGAATACAGCCATTTGAAGATGAGGAAAAGCGCATCATTGAGAATGCGCTTGAAGCCACAAGTTGGTGCGTCAACGAAGCGGCCCAGAAGCTCAAGATCGGCCGCGCGACGATTTATCGAAAAATCGAGCGCTATGGTTTGATACGACCTGCGGCTTTGCCTGAACGAGCAAACAGGGCGGCGCGAAGGAGCCAATAATTGGCCTTGGCTCCTTTGCCCAGTCTATCTCGAATCTCAGTCGTCGAACGAGCAATAGCCGATGGCATCAGCTTTCTGCTTCATGGTCGCCCACTTTTCTTCGCTATTGATGAACTGCACGGACATGGGATAGAGAATTCTATTTTCCTTGTCAATGTGCTGGCGCAGCATGCCAACGAGGTAGCGTGCCCCCTGGATCAGTTTGGCTGTCG
Organism: Planctomycetota bacterium; assembly: GCA_024275615.1. GTDB lineage: Bacteria > Planctomycetota > DRQF01 > S139-23. Next base: position 5,537 of record JAJRYU010000514.1, on the reverse strand, counting down.
ATTCCTGAGGGTTGTCCATCAGGCCGGCTGGAAGGTCACGAACCAAGTGTTTCAGGCGTCGGATTTCGACGTGTTCCTCCGTCATGACGGCGGGCGGACCGACTAATCCCAATTGAGTGAGTGCCGGAAACAAGACATCTTCTTCTCGTTGGTGGTGGGGTTCAGCCCCAACAAGGCTCTTTCCCAATTTCGCCATTTCCTGAAGAGTTTTGAGTCTTGTACCCGGATCTGATTCCAGATCGCTCGCCAGTACCTCCAAGCGATCAAGTTTCAGCCGAATTGACTGATGCTCGTCCATAAAAGTCTTCACCATGTGCCCTACCGGGAGGGCATTATAGAATTCCTCCTCGGTGACCATGGATCCGGCACCGCCGCAACCTATCGCGGCTTCCTCGTAACCATCACAGTCGTGTTCTTTGCATTCTTTCTGTTCGCACTCATGGCCATCTGGGATTGCCGGTGGATCGTCTTGAAGACTCATTTGTTCTTGCTCCTGGGACAGGGGATTTGACGACCTTTCTCGCAAGCTTCGTGCCATCTTCGATAAGAGTCGGAATCACGGTGTTGCCAGCGATCGCTCATGATCTTGAGCCTCGGAGTTGCGCAATTTGACTCAATCTGCGGGTCGGCTGCGCCAAAGTGCGCTATTGGCGTCTGGAAGGGGAGGCCGCGGGGTCCTGGATTGGCCGCCATGGCTGTTTCACCGGCTTCATAGCCGATTCTCGGAGTTTCCAAGCTTTGGTCTTTGGTTTGCTCTATGGCGTCCACGAGTGCCTCTACTCGTGTTGTTAAGTCTTGCCTCACATGTTGGAATCGCCAAGGAGAGCCTCATGTCCGAAGGATCTAAACCCCCTCAAGCATACACTCGATTCGTCGAACGATTCCCCGATCTGGGCGAAGCCTGGGATCTCATTCACCGTCAAGGTGGCGATGGCCCTTTAGATGCGAAGACTGTTCGACTGGTCAAGATCGGTATTGCCATGGGAGCCATGCGTGAAGGTCAAGTGCATGCCAGCGTGAGAAAGGCACTGCGACTTGGAATCAACCGAGAAGAAATCGATCAGGTGGTTTCCCTTGTTTCCGCGACATTAGGAATGCCTGCCACTGTCGCCGCATTTTGTTGGGCCAACGATATACTTGATCAAGACGATCAAAGCTGAAGAAATAGGGAGCGGCCTGCATGCGTGATCCACTTGCCAAGTTGCCAATCAAGTACAAACTCCCCCTCACTTTTTTGTTTCTATGCCTTGTCATGCTGGCCGTCGGCGGTGTTCTCGTTTCGCGTTTCGCAAGAACCGCCTTGGAGCATGAAATAAAAATGCGCCTCGAAGCCGTGGCGGTCGCACGCGCCAGTTCAATCGAGGCAGCCCGAGACTTGTTGGGCAGGCGAGTTCAGGATTTTGCCTCTGATGGTTTGATCCGTGAGCACCTTCGCAGCATCACTGAAGAAGGAGAGCATGCGGACGCAAAAAAACTCTCAAGGCATCTTCGCATCAACAAAACTCCTCTCGTTGATTGTTTTCTCGACTGTTCAGTTTGGGACACACAAGGTCACCTCGTTGCAGGATCTCGAGAAAAGAGAGCGCCAGCGATGGCAGAGTTGGCCAAGCGAGCGACTCACGAGGCCGGCCTGTGGTATAGCACTTTTGTGCCCCGTAACGACGTTGATCCTGTCCCTGTTTTTGCCATCAACACCCCTGTTCTCGATCTTGATGGTAAGCGCGTCATTGGCCGTCTGAGCGCATGGGTGCACATCGGACGTTTTTTGTCGTCGGTGCCAGGTATCGATGAGCAACTTCTTTCCGATGATGCCAGAGACAAGCTCATCTTGCAGGATCAAGACGGGAACGATCTTGTTGTGCCGAGATGGCTCTTGCGAGGCAACGGCAAGAACAACCAGTTCGTGGACGATGCTTGGGCGATCAAGGTGAGAAGTGACGAGGCGAAACTGACTCGTCCAAGGAGTCGGCGTACGGGGTTGTATGCCAAGACAGAAGAACTTGGTGATAGTGGTTGGAGTACACGCGTCGAGTTGGACTCCCATTCGGCAATGGCGCCGATTCGCGATTTGCAGAATCGTTATCTTGGTACTGGTCTTTTGATCATGATCCTGGCCTTAGTCACCGTCTTAATAACTGCTGGTTTTATCGTCTTGCCCTTGAATCGCTTGCGTTCGGCGGCGGAAGAAATTGGTCATGGCAACACTGGATTCCGGGTTCCCATCATGGCGGAAGATGAAATTGGCGTTGTGGCTTCTGCTTTCAACGCCATGGCTGACGCCGTGGAAAGCCGGACCTTGGACTTAGAACGAAAGAGAGACGAGCTTGATCTGGTCGTTCAATCCATGCGCGACGGTTTGTGCCTCCTTGGAGCAGAGAATGAGGTCATTCTCGCGAATGCTGCCGCGCAGCCGATCCACAACTTGTTGCTCATGGGGCCCGAAAGTTCCAAACAGAAATCTTGTGCTGCATCGCACCTCAACTGTGCGGCATGTCTGGTGAGCGCGCAAAAAGGCGATCAAACTTGTGAGTTGCAAATTGACGGTCGGACTTACGAGGTGCATGCCACGGATCTGCCGTCACGTGCGGCCATCGGCGGCCGACTTTTAGTGAGCCGGGATATCACAGATCGTTTGAAAATGGCGGAGAGGCAGTCGTTTCACGAGCGTATGAGCGTTGTTGGCGAAGTTTCATCTGCTGTCGCCCATGAGATCAATAATCCTCTGGCTTCCATTTCCATGTACAACCAAATGATGGCTGATGAGCTGCCAAGCGACTCGCCGTTCCGTGAACATGTCGAGGTGATCGGGCGAAATACGAAAGCTTGCAAGCGCGCCATTCGCGATCTACTTGACAACGTCCGCGGCGGAGACTCGGACATTGTCGAGCTCGACCTAATTGATGTTGTCGACGACGTCATGAGGTTCTTGAAGCCCCTCGCCAAGAGCCAGGGAATTCAACTTGTTTGCGACATGCCTGAGCGCGAGAGCCTCCTCGATGCTGATGAATACAAATTGCGCCAGGTGCTTGTCAATCTGGTCATGAACGGCATCCAATCCGCTGAGAAAGACGGGACTGAAGTGCGGCTGGTCTTACACCACACCGATGGCTATGTTGTCTGCGATGTTGTCGACGATGGTCCAGGGGTCTTGCCAGAAAACCAAAGCCGGATTTTTGACTCGTTTTTTACGACAAAGAAACCTGGAGAAGGCACTGGGCTTGGGCTCCCCACGTCGCGACGGATCATCGAGGAGATGGGAGGAACTCTTGAGTTGATGAAGAGTGAATCTGCGGCGACGATTTTTCGTGTTAGGATGCCGGACAAGAATCGGCAGGCCTTACCAGCGCGTAGCGCTGTGAACGGTCAAGGAAAGAGGATTGGAGAAAGTGCGTGAGCGAGCAGAAAGCCAATCTGAGTGGACTTGAGATTCTCATTGTCGATGACGAGGAGGATGTACGCCGAGGGCTCATGAAGCTCATCTCCGTTCTCGGCGCTGAAGTCCGCTGTGCACCCGATGGCTTGCGCGCGTTGGAGATCATTCGGCAGGGCGGAATCGACTTGGTCGTTTCCGACATTCGCATGCCCAGAATGACGGGTATCGAGCTTCTTGAGGCGATTCGCCGGGAAAACTTGAGGATTGATGTTCTCCTCATGACTGGCTTCGGCACGATCGAACTGGCTGTGGAATGCATGGCACTTGGTGCTGCTCATTTCATCGCCAAACCGTTTGACAACCATGACATGTTGGATGCTGTCGGTGCTATCGGCCAACGTCTCTTGGCAACGCGGTCGAATTCGACATCAAGAACGACTCAATTTGTTGCTCACGACGAGAGTATGCAGCGTCTCATGGGCGAGATCGAGAGGATTGCGACGACCGCTCTTCCGGTCTTGATCGAAGGAGAAACAGGAACGGGCAAGGAACTTGTAGCCCGGGAGATCCACCGGCGGAGCAAGGTTGAATCGCGGCGATTCGACGCCGTCAATTGCGCAGCTCTACCAGACACACTTCTAGAGTCTGAGCTCTTTGGGCATGAAAAAGGAGCGTTTACCGGTGCAGACTCTGACCGATTGGGGTTATTTCAACTTGCCAAGGGCGGCACTGTTTTTCTTGATGAAGTCGCATCCATGTCACCGGCCTTCCAAGGTAAGTTGTTGCGCGTCTTGCAAGACAAAGTCGTAAGACCTCTCGGCGGTACTGAAGACGTGAACGTGGACTTCCGTTTGTTGGCTGCCACGAACCAAGATCTTGAATCACTCGTTGAAGCAGGGAAGTTTCGCAGTGACCTTCTCTATCGCTTGCGTGTGCTCCATTTGAAAATTCCCGCTTTGAGGGATCGTCCAGATGACATCACAGCATTGGCTCGCCACTTTGTTGAGCATCATGCTTCCGACTGCCGAGGCCCAGGGGCCTCCATTCCTGCAATCGATATCGAGACCGATCGATTCTTGCGCAGTCATGCTTGGCCTGGAAACGTACGCGAGCTTGAAAACGCCATCATGCGGGCTCTTGTTGCCTGCACCGGAGCCCGTCTTGTCCCTCATCATTTCGATATCGTTGTTGTCGAATCTGACGGGGTCAATTACGACGAAGGCAAACGCATGGCGATCCAACGCTTCCAGCAACGCTTTGTTGAAGACGCTCTAAAATCGTCCTGTGGAAATGTCTCCCAGGCTGCCACAGCTTGTGGATTGACCCGTGCAGCTCTGCAAAAAATCATGAAGAACCTCGATATCAGGCGAGAGAATTTCATGGCGCGCTAACGTCCAGGGTGCTTTCCTTGGGCGTGTTGCTGATAACTGGACTATGCGGACATAAGTCATTTGTAAATCATAACTTAGCCGACTTTCTCAGATCCTCCGCATACTTGCGGATGCACTTCCACCCATCATGGGCGCCCTCCTATGTCCCGCAGTAGTTCTTAAGTCATGTATTGATAATGACTTAGATGTTGACGCGCATGCCCGGAGCTAGCGGCACGCGGACTGCAAATAGACTCCCGTCTCATTAACGAAACGGGGAATGCCATGGGGCTCTCATCTAAATCGTCGTGGATCTCTTCCGCCGCCCTTGTCGGCATTTTCCTATTCCTCTGCGGCACTGCAGAGGCACAGGAGACGGCAGAGTATTTCAAAGCGAATTGTGCCAGTTGTCACACCATCGGTGGCGGACCACTCACGGGTCCGGACTTGAAAAACGTCGAAGAACGCCAAAAACGTGACTGGCTGTTGAAATTCATTCTCGATCCGCCGGCCGTCCTTGCGAGTGGAGATTCTTATGCCAAGAAGCTCCTTTCGGCGGCCAGGAACGTACCGATGCCCAAGGTGGCCGGGATGAATAAGGACAGAGCCAGGCGTTTGCTCGACCTGATCAAGGCCGAATCGGCTCTTGAACGTTCGCAATTCGCCGGAGTCAACCTATCGGATCGTGCGTTCACTGCAGAGGACATTGAAATCGGCCGAGCCCTTTTCAGTGGTCGAACTCGGTTGCAAAACGGCGCGCCTTCTTGTGCGTCTTGCCACAGCATCGCTGGGCA
>JAJRYU010000513.1 GCA_024275615.1 Planctomycetota bacterium | reverse complement strand
GCCTGTTGTTTTATGATCACATCACATCGAGCTGGTTCATCCCAGATTCGCGGAGCTGTTAGAGCCTCGATGTTGGTTGCAGCCCCGTCCTCATGAACCAGACCAATGGTGGCCTTGAGAATCCCACCACTTGGAGATAACGTGCCAAGGGGATAGCTCTCTCCCAGACCTAGTTCAAAATTCACAGAAGCAAAAACCCATCGATTCCGGGCAATCTCTTGCAGAATGGTAACCTCCTTTTCTCCCGGCAACACCCCCTCGAAAACGAACTCACCCGTGGCAGCTGACATGAGGAGTTTTTCGGTGTCGAAATTCCGCAGAGTCGCTCCATGGCCATCCTCAATGTTTTGAACTCCGATCAATGCAATCCGGATTGGCAGTTCCGGGTCGAAACTCTGCCCAAGATACCCCCATACCCGATTCTTTCCGATGCTGTTTCCTCGCACAACTCGGCATTCTCCCGAGCTTACCCTGAACTTGCCAGAGCGCTTCGATTGGGACCCACCGAACCCTGAGCGAAACCCACCTCCTTCATTGACGAATACTTCGCCGGCGTCGAATTCGGGTTCAGCCAGGATCACTCTGTCGGCGAAATGCTCCCACACGAGGTCTACCGACGTCGGGACATAGTCCCACTCCACGGCTCCTTGGCCATCGGATATCCTTGGAGGCAATCGGGGGAAGAGAGAGATCACGCGAGGGTTTCCTTCAAGACTGTTGCCCTCGACGAGATCCCCGAGACACTCCCGAATCAGCGTGAAGCAGCGTTTGCTTTCCCATTCGCTTGCGAAACGATCAAGGTCATCGGGACTCATTCCGGAAAGTCCTGGCTTCCCAGCAAGTCCTCGGATCCCCTTCAATCCCCTGAAAGCCATCGCTGAGCGGAATAAGGAACCCCCAAGATGCGATGCAGTCCTCAAGGCAACCCGAACGCCTTCCAATGGACGGTCGTCATCCTGTCGTAACTCCACTCTTACGCGAGAGATCGGCTCCACCGGGAAACTGAACGGACGCGAAATGGGTCCGGACAACAAGGCGGGGACAAACCCCTCTGAAACGACAAGGAGACCAATGAGCGGCTCCTGCCCGAGTGGGATTGAATTTCCAGGCCCTCTCCACCAGGCGATACTCCCCTGCTCCTCGAAATAGAAGGCGCAAACTATTGGTATCGGGGTCGAGGTAACAGAATCCCGAGCCACCAGCAGGCTCTCTTGAGACTGAAGCCTTCGTGAAGTCGGAGCCTGCTCAGCGCTGACAACGGCGGGTACTGACTCAGACTCACCCGCCTGAGATTCCACGGCATCGTCGCGACCCGACTCGGCGACAGGGAGGAGCATCCAAACGAGCAATAAGGCCAGGACGCAAGCGAGCCAAAGCAACCAGGACGGCTTATTGAAGCTGGAAGTCATGCGAATTGTTGTTCTTTGTCTGCCTCGGGCTTGAACAGAGCCCAAGGTCAAATATGGTACTTCGTGTTGCGGTTTCACGATACGAAGAGAAACCAACGGGAATCCACGTCGCCCCGCCTCCTTCACTCCACTAGGGACATATATCAATCTCTGTCAGGGTAATTTGTCCGTCAATCCAGCCAGTTGAATCAGCCCAGGCTTCAGCATCAGCGTTGCCCGATCCCATCCACCGCGCAGATCCATGAATGTTGATCTGAGTGGCTTGCCTTCTCGTCCACTGCCTCACGTTGCACGCATACCCGAAAGCCAAGCCTGAATCATTAATCGAGCCGGAGCCCTCACCCGTAGTGGTCTCGATATTAAAGGTGATTCCGAAGATGAGAAGTGCAATCTCCACTGTTCCAATGGACCCTTGTTCCGTTTCTCCGCCATTGGTGTAATTGCTCGCATAGG
>JAJRYU010000512.1 GCA_024275615.1 Planctomycetota bacterium | reverse complement strand
TCAAGCTGCTGCGTTTGGCCACCGCTGCTGGTATCGACGGCTATCTGGGACGAAAGCCGCGCAACCTCTCCCAGGGCGAAAGACAGAGAGTCGCGATCTGTCGGGCTCTCGTTGCCAATCCGCCGGTCATCTTGGCAGACGAACCCACAGGCAACCTTGACCCCAAGACCCGCGAGAGCATTTTGGATTTGATCGAGGCCGAGGTGGCCAGGCGTCAAGCCACGCTCATTGCGGTAACCCATGACCACGCCATTCTTAGCCGATTCGATCGCGTCATCGACTTTGCCGATTTTTTGGAGGCTGTTTGATGAGAGTACGCAACCTGCTGGTGTTGAGTGTCCAGCTCTTGCTCCTTGTTCTCCCTTCTTGCGGAGAAAAGACAGACGAAAAAGCTGCAACTGTGGGCGGCAAACCCACCGTCGTTGTGACTTTTTTTCCCGTCTACTACATGGTTGAGGAGATTGCCGGTGATGCCGTCAATCTTGTTTGCCCGTTGCCCAAGGGCTCCGACCCGATTTTCTGGCAACCTGGGGACGCCGATATTGAAATCTTGCAGCATGCGGACTTAGTGATTGCCAATGGGGCGGGCTACGAGAAATGGATGACTTCTCTTAGTTTGCCGGAATCTCGATTGGTCAATACCGCGGCGCCACTCAAAGATGAGTACATCTATATCAAGAAGGGGCGGGAACATCGGCATGGTGCCGGCGGCTTGCATAGTCACGTGGGCATGGATGGTCACACGTGGCTCGATCTTGAAAACGCGCGTATACAAGCGCGGCAGGTTCTTGAAGGGCTAGTCTTGCTGATGCCGAACAAGGAAGATGACTTTCGCCGGCGGCATTTGCTCTTGGATGGGAAATTGGCTGAGCTTGCGGCTCAGTTCAAAGAACTGGGCCAAGAATTCAGCGGCGTACCGATCCTGTCGTCTCATCCGGCCTACAACTATCTAGCGAGGCGCATAGGACTCGATATCTTCAATCTTGACCTCGACCCGATGGCGGAATTGTCCCCAGAGGCTCTCCAAGCCATCAAGGAGACTCTCTTGGCGCACAAGGCATCAATTCTTCTGTGGGAAAGTCAGCCCCTCGCGCGTGTCGCTGAGACGGTCAAGTCTCAGTTTGGTCTCACAAGTGTGGTATTCAGCCCTTGTGAAGATCCAGGTTTGGCTAAACCTGGCGCTCACGGCGATTTTGTCGCTATGATGGCAGCGAATTACCAGAATCTTCGCCGAGCCTTGGCGAAACGATAGAAAATCCAGAGAATCAGAGCAACATATGCTCACGCCTGCATCCTAGGCTACAGCAGGACGAGTGGCGCCTTTGGGTGCGAACGATCCAGGTTCCTTTGACAGGTAAGAATTGCGACAGGGAGTACCGCCTCAGATGTCAGAAGAAAACGACAAGCCGGCAAGAAAAGTTCCGGTCAGGTCTCAGGTCAAGTCCAGCCGGGGGAGCGCCAAGAGCCGCTCACGTGGAGCGCGGCCGACACAAGGAGGAGGCCAAAGCAAGGTCATCTTGGCCGTGGTCTTGACGGTGGTGGTCATCGTCGGTGCCGCTTTTGGTCTAGGTGTCTTTGACGGTGAAAAACCCAAGAAGACTCCCGAGGTTACCGCGCCGCCAAAGAAGTCGGTGAGCGATAGCGCTTTTGATGCTAGCAAGAACAAAAAGAAAAAACGCCAGAGGGTCACTGGGCGGGAACCCAAAAGCAAGGACATGAAGAAGATTACCAAGCACCTTGGTCATCTCTACATCGACGATGTCCTGGCCAAGGACATCAAGGACCTTGACGCGGAGGTCAAGAGATTCAGAAGAGAGCGCTGGGACATTTCCAAGGAACTCCTCGCGAAATATAGGAGTGTCCTGGCACGGGTCGATGTTGCCAAGGGACACCCGTTTTTATCAGGGGCTGACGATGAGCTGAAACTTTTCAATGACTTCACTCGCCGCCGGGAGGTGCATCTCAAAGGCGCGGACAACAACTTGCTTCCTGAACCCTTCATTGGTGTGGCGCATGAGCCTTTTGTCTTCATGGTCCAAGCTCACAAAGATGGCGGTGAGAAGAAAATCGCCGATGAAGTCTATGATTGGATGGTTCAACTCAAGGCTGAGTTCGTGCGTTACTTCACTGGCACTTTGAAGCTTGAACCAAGTGCCCGTCACAATCGCATCACGATTGTACTTTTTCGCAAATACAAAGACTACGCCAACTACAATCGCATCAAGAACCCAGAGCGAGATGTCACCTTCAATTTGGCTCACTACGAGCCTGACAATCGAAGGCTGTGTGTGCCGATTGACTTTGGCGCCATGGGGGGTGTGGGCCGTGATCCAAAACACGCCTTTCGAGAAGTCATGTTCCACGAAGGTACTCACCAGGTCATGCACTATTTCACCAACAAGTCGCATTTGAGTGCTTACGGCGCTATGTGGTCAGATGAAGGTGTCGCTGAGTACTTTGCTGGCCATTCGATTGACCCCGATACTGGTAAGATTCATTTTGGCAAGATCAACACCCGTATCTCTGCCGTTGCCCGTGATCACAAAGACCCCAAGGCACGTATTACCATGGTGGAGCTTCTCACTTGGACAAGATTCAAGATGGAAGATGCCAGGAAGGACGGCCCTGAGAAGAAAGCCATTGCGGAGAGAATCCATAGTCACATCTATTCCCAAGGCTGGGCTCTTGTTTACTTTTTCAACAACTTCAAGAATGGCAAGTACAAGCCTAAGTTTCTTGAGATCATGAGGCGCCAGGTTGAAGATGGGGATACGGGCCTTCCTATATGGCGCCGCGTCTTCAATTCAGAGGCCGCTTACGACAAGATCGAAGTCGAGTACTTTGACTACTTGGACAAACTCACTGACGCCTACAACGACAAGAAGATCAAGAATCACATTCTTGTGCAGTGAAGAAGAAGGCGCAGAATAGCAACAAAGAAGCGGGCGGCCAGATTTGGCCGCCCGCTTCACGTTTGTTTTGGGCCAGTTGAAAGTTACTTTTCCTCGGGTTCACCGTCGACCAAGTTGTTGGGAGGCAACTGCTCGTCCGGCAACTTGTCGTCGATCTCGTCGGCGATGAACTTGCCCTTGTTCCAGACTTTTTGCCAAGGAATGATTTTGCGGTTCTTGACGTGATGTTTCATGACCAGCTTGCGATTCACCCAGTTGTAGTAGCGGATGAACTCAAGCTCGAATTTGTTCCATTTCTCTGGGTCTACCTTCTTGGTTTTGTCGTCCCAAAGTCCCATGCATTGCAAGAAGAAGTCGCGTCCGGTTTTGCCGTTGAGTTCGCCCTTGAAGTAGTTGAGGAAGCGTTGTCGGTATTTGCCCGTCGGTTTGTCGCTAATCTGAACAATGTCTTTGTCATTGACGTTGAAATTGTACATGAAGTAAACCAAAAGCCAGCCTTGGGAGTAGACCATTAGGTTCTTGTCTTGGTCGCCTTCCGAGATATTCCGTTGGCGGTCGGCAAAGGTCAGGTTGACAAGGTCCCAGAGCTTGTAGGCCCGTTGTTCGTTGGTTCGCCAGTAATTGAGGCGCCCGCCTTGGAGTACACCTAACTCGTAGCGTAGATTCTTGGTTTCCTTGTCGAGATAGGCTGCGGTGCCACCGAAATATTCAGCGACACCTTCTTGGAACCAGTAGGAACGACTGAAGAAGTCGCCAATTTGGTCGCCTTTGGTGTGATAGGCCATCAACTGATGGGTGCCTTCATGATACATGGTGTCACGCTCGGCCTCATCGGACAAAACGATACGTTGAGAACCGTGCTCGAAATGACCCAGGGCATTGGCAAGGGCCTTACCAACGGCGTATTGCTTGTAGGAAGAGAGACGCTTGAAGACGATGATAGGCATGGGCCGAGTGATCTTGGCCAATTGGAAGGTCTCGGCGTATTCGCCGTAGAATAGCTGAATCAGTTCGTCTAATTGTTCACCTTTTTTCTCAGCGACATCGGATTCATCCCACCCACTGTCACGTTCGATAATGAAGAGGTAGGGATAGTGGACCCGACCAACCCAGCGAAAGCCAGCAAGGTTCTTTTTCTTCTTGAGAAACTCCTTGGTCTGTTCCAAGAGGTTAAAGGCGGCCTTGTGGAAGGGATCCTTGAGTCTTTCTTCGTGGGCTTTTTGTAGTTTGGCAACGAAATTTTCAATGTTGTTGTAGTCGTTGATCTGCTTGAAGTCTTTGGCGAGCCATTTTCTACCATCGGGACTCTTTTGCAGATCGACGGCCACAGCCTCGATGAGGTCTTCGATGTGCTTGATGTCCTTGTCTTCATCCACATAGGGCAAGTCAAGGTAGGAAGCGAGCTTCTTGGTGTGTTCGATGTAACCCAGTTTTTTGCGTAGCTCAGAATTACCTGGGTCGGCCTTGAGGGCGATTTCCCAGAGAAAGCCCATTTGCTTTGAAAGTTGCCTCGCCAGAGGATCTCGATCGGCGACTTCTTTTTTGGCTTCGGCGCTGATGATTTGATCAGCCCAGTTTCTCAGTTTGGTCGCTGTGGCGGAATCTTCGGCGTCGAGATTGCGGACTAGGGTGCGAAACGAAGAGACGATTTTGGTGAGGGTGTCGTCTTCCAAAAGTTCGAGCTCGAGTTTGTCTGGTCCCCTGTCGGCAATCCGCGCTTTCATCCAGACTCGAGCTTCTTGCAAGTCAATGACATTGCTGCCCGCGGCTTTGACCCTACGTTTGGCCTCAGCGAGCTTGCCGCTTGCTTCCGTGCTCGTGTCGGCGTTTTCGCCACAAGAGACGATCAAATTGGCAATCAGCAGGACGACCAAGAGGCTCAGCCTCTTAGCTCTCAAGTGTATTCCAGGCGTTCCAGACAGCAACATCGGGATCTTTCTCCAGTCAAGTATCTCTGCAGGGGCCTGCATTTCAGGCGCCTAGTATCATAGCGTGGAAATCGGCAGTTCACGAGGTGATGTCGAGGCCGATTTTTGCGGTTCGCGGGGTTGGGGCGGACAGCCATCTTGTCGGCCGAGGGGTATTTGTGGGCGGAAGCGCACGAATTTTACGATCCCTGGGCAGATTTCTTCTGTTTCCACTCTGATTCGATGGTGGCGCGCATGGCTTTGGTATGCATGTTGAAATTGCGCGGCTGGCGTCTTCCGGGGAAACACTTCCACAAGAAGGAGCCGACAATGGCCGGTTCACTCGCGATGGCCTTAAGGGCTTCCTTGAGGCAGAGTTTCTGCAGGGCTTCCGATTCTTGCCCCCCGGTGGAATAGGACCAAGGCTGGAAGGGGGCCATGGGGGAAAGGTTGTAGCCCAGTTCGGTAAAGCACACTTTTTTGCCCGTAGACTTGGAAAATGCACGCATCCGACGGGTGATTTCTTGCCAACCCTGGCGAATGCCTTTTTGGGTGGGGGCGATGCCGTCATCGGGAGACCCGGTGAGCAAGGGGAAATAGGCCTGGATACCGATCACATCCAAGTCTTGCCAAAATGAAACTCGTTCGTAGTCGGACCAGTTGGCGGCATAGGTGAGCGGGCCGGAGTATTGCTTGCGGACCGACTTGATGATTTTCTTCCAGGGCTCCTCAAGGTGCACGAAACGATCGAGTTCGGTGCCGATGACAAATGCGTCCGCCCCTTTCGACATGCGTGCCATGCTGGTAATCCAGGTTTCGTAAGTCGCGAAGAACCGTGCTAATTCTTTTTCGTCAGCAAAGTCGATTTCGCCGCGCCATCTGAATTTGGAGCCCCAGTAGGCAATGTGGGGTTTAATCAGGACCTTGAGTCCCAATTTGTGTGCTTCCTTGATGGGGCGAGAGATCCAGAATGGCGCTTCTTCGGCGCCGGCCAAACGGCTGGACACACGCCCATTGTTGCGAATCCCGGCGTAGGGGTGGATGGTGATCCAATTGACGCCGATGGCCTTCAGATTGCGCATGGTCTCGACCATGGCATCACTACCCCAAAGACGGCCAGAGCCAGGGCAAGAGATGGTCATTCCTCGTACCGGGGGTTCGCTGGGGGCTTTTTCTTGAGCCCCCAGGGGTCCCAGCGACAGGATCATGGTCATCAGAATCAAATTTCTCATGGGTCGATCATACCGTGTTCACAATGGCAGAGGGTCAGGAATTCCGCCCACAATGGTAGTTTCTTGTGGGACTAGGGGGCAAAGGGGAGGCTTGGCGTCGGCAACGTACTGATCCCTTCTGGCCATGTTGCTCCTTTATTGTTGAGTGGGGGAGCATCCAGCCGGACCTGCTGGGATAGGCTAAAGTAGCGTGTTGCCGTTGACCTTGAGCATGACTCCTAAGAATGGACACCATCAATGAACCCTAAAAAGTCTGTCGCCATCTTGATCCTCATTCTTGCTGCGGTGTTTCACGCTTCGGCATATTCCCAGATCACGTCCCGAGAAATCGACCTCTTGGCTCAGGACAGTCTTAATAAATTTGGTGTTGTCGGGGCGGCTGTTGCCGTGGTCAAAGATGGCAAGGTCGTTCACGCTCAGGGTTATGGCGTGAAGGCCATTCAGGAAAAGAGCAAGGTCAACAAGAATACCCAGTTTGCCATTGCTTCGAATTCTAAAGCCTTCACCACGGCCGCTCTGGCTATTCTTGTCGATGAAGGAAAGCTGACCTGGCAAGACCGAGTTAAGGATCACATTCCTGAATTCAAAATGTACAACTCCTATGTCACTGAGAATTTTAACATTGAAGATCTCCTCACTCATCGCAGTGGGTTAGGGCTTGGTGTTGGGGATCTGATGTTCTTCCCCGACGGCTCTGATTTCAGCATCAAAGACGTCCTTGTTAATTTTCAGTATTTCAAACCAAAGTCGGCGTTTCGCACGAAGTTTGACTATGACAACTTGCTCTACTTTGTCGCTGGAGAAATCATCAAAAGGGTCAGCGGCAAATCTTGGGAAGAATTTGTTGAGGAGCGAATTTTTTTGCCCTTGTCAATGAAGGACTCATTCAGCGGTTTCAAGAGGATTCCCAAGGGTGGAAATGTCGCCACACCCCATTCGGACGAATCCGGTCGCTTGGTGGCCTTGCCACATTTCGTCATGAATGCCGACAACATCAATGGCGCAGCAGGGGGGATCTACTCCAGTGTGGATGATTTATGTCACTGGATGTTGCTTCATTTGAATCGGGGCAAGTACGGCAAGGCTCTCGATCGGCAGCTCTTCTCCTCAACTCGGCAACGGGAAATGTGGTCGATCCACACGCCGCTCCCTGCCAATCGTAATCCACGCTACAAGTCACATTTTCGTGGCTACGGCTTGGGATGGGGGCTGGATGATGTCTTGGGAAACATGAGTGTCTTCCACACGGGAGGGCTGCCGGGGATGTTGTCCAAGACCATCTTGATTCCGGATCTCGAGTTAGGTGTCGTTGTTCTCACCAATACCAGTAACGGCGGGGGTGGTTTCTTCGAGGCAGTGACGAGAACGATTGTCGACTCCTATTTGGGTCTCGAAGATTTCGGTTGGAGCGAGAAGATTCTTGCCAGGGTTAGGGCGAGAAGAAAACGAGGTGATGCCTTCACAATGAAGGTTTGGAAAACCGTGGAAGCGGCAAAAGAAAAGAAAATCGATAGCAAAAGCTATATTGGCGTCTATCGAGATCCTTGGTTCGGCAAGATGGAGGTCTTTACCAAGGACCATGCTCTTTGGATCAGGTCCTACCGTTCCCCCAAGCTCAATGGTCCCCTTCGCTTCTACAAAGCCAATGCCTTTGCGGTCAAGTGGGAATACCAAGACATGATTGCGGACGCCTTCGCTATTTTCAGTCTTGACGAAGAAGGAGTGGCCCAGCAGATCAAGATGAAGGGTATCTCCCCAAACATTGATTTTAGCTTTGATTTCCAAGACTTGGACTTGCAACGAGTCCAATGACAAGCCATGGCCAGCGCCGATTTCTCGACTAAGGCGTGAATCAAGGGACGAAGAGAATAATTGCGACGATCTCATGGTTGAAGGAGTGTTGCGGTTGGAGTTCTGTCCTCGTTCGTTGGCAGTGCTTCTCATGGGACCTGAGCCAATATGGAGGCGGTGTGTGTGTTCGTCACTGCCCAGCAATCCAGGCTCTGTGAAAAACAGAAATTTGCGGATAGACTATGGTTGCCGGAGAGTGGGCAGAGGAACAAAGACGATCCTCCGGGCATTCACCGATAGCAGGGATTCGTCTTGCACCAAATTGAACCTCTTAAGGGAGACCGGGCTATGACTGCGGAAGTGAAGG
>JAJRYU010000511.1 GCA_024275615.1 Planctomycetota bacterium | reverse complement strand
ATTCATGCCAGTCAAGAGCGCCTTTATCGGCATCCCTCAACCAATAAACACCCCTCAGCTCCGTGGAATCTACCGCAGAGGTGAGGCCAAGATCGATGGCTCGCCGTCAAAGGTTGGCTTCGGTTATGCCAATGATGGCAATTTACCGACGCTCCGTGCATTCCTTGATCTCATCACGTTCAATGCCATGCCTACGGAAAAGAAGAATGACCTCGCCGAGTTCATTCGGGCATGGGATACGGGTACTGTACCTGCTATTGGCAAGAGAGTTGCTCTCAACGCGAAGGCATTGCGCTCCGACAAGTATCGCCGTGAAATGGACATCATGGAATGGCAAGCGGCCTTGGGCAACATCGATCTTATTGCCAAAGGTATTCTTAACGGCGAGCATGTTGGCCTGCTCTTCGACCCTCAACATCGTGTCTACCTCAGTGATCGGAACCCTGACGAACGCATTCCACGAGCAACCATGGAGATCATGGCGGCCAAAAGCGGGAGCGACATGATCTTTACCGGCGTGGCTCCTGGATGTGGTCGGCGAATGGCGATTGATCGCGATCGTGATGGTGTCTTGGATGGCCAAGAAACGGCATCCAAGAAGGCCGAGGAAACGGTCGGCAGAATGGCACCCAAGGACAAATGAAGTTTGTCAACTTGTTGAGAAAATCAGTCGACGTTGTTTACAACTCGGGGGAGTTCGTGAATCGCTCAGACTGAGGGAGGGCAGCGTAGGTTGCCCTCCCAATCGACTGAGTTCGGCCCCCATCTTGGTCAGATGACAGGTATGTCGTCGAACTTGAGCTCGAGAGAGACTCGAGGCACAGGTTTGAAACCTGCTGACTCCAAGAAACGCAAGAGTCCCCATTCATTCCAGTTTGTCTGGGTACGAATGCTCTCGATCCCCAGACCTTTCATGTTGGTGACAAATTGTTCAATAAGAGCAGTCGCGACTCCAGTACGCCCCAAGAGAGGGTCAACACCGATCGTGTCGAGGATGGCGACCGAATCAGCGATACCAAATTCGCCGTAATAAACTCGCCCCATCAAAAAGCCAGCGAGCATGTTGTCGTGTTCCGCTCCCAACGACACCATCATGCTTGAATCTTTCGACGATTCAGTAATTTTCGCAGTGAAGAACTCCCGTCGGCTTGACCCGGTGATCCGCTTGTCAATGCGAACGACAGCGTCGATGTCGCCAGGATTGAGCTTGCGGACTGGGACCGTGGAGTTAGCTATTTCTTGATTTTTTTCGTCGTATGAACTCATGTGATTCTCCAAACCAACTTATATGTACTGGCCGCCGTCGACCTTCAAGACCTCGCCGGTGATCTGCCGCGCTTGATCTGACAACAAGAACAAGGCCGACCAAGCAACGTCTTGAGGCAGACTTGCGCGTCCAAGCGCAGACTCTGCGATCGATGTACTCTTGATTTTTTCGGGAAGGGCATCGATCAAGGGGGTCAATACCAAACCTGGGGCAATGACGTTGACTCGGATGCCAAAATGCCCACACTCTTTTGCCGCCGTCTTGCTCAAACCAATGAGCCCGGCTTTCGAAGCAGCGTAGTTTGCTTGACCGAATTTTCCTCGAAGTCCGTTGATCGAACTCAAATTGACAACGGAACCGGAGTCGGAACCTCGCAAAAGGGGCATGGCATGTTTCATGACCAAGAAGGCTCCCTTCAGATTAATGTCGAGGACCTTGTCCCAGTCCTCCTCTGCAAGCTTCCAAAAGACTGAGTCCCGAGTGATTCCGGCACATTGTACCAGCCCGTCCACTTGGTCGAGTTCACCGCCTAGCTTAGCAAAAACATCTTGTACGGCCTTTTCGTCAGCGACGTCGCAAATGAACGTTGAAACTCCTTCCAGCTCGATTGTCTCACGGTCCAAGATGAATACGCGTGCGCCGCAGTTCACCAGGTTCTGCGTGATGCACAGCCCAATGCCGGACGCGCCCCCGGTGACAACAATGTTACGGCCTGAGAAGTCGAATGTGAGCATGATGATGTCACCCCTCTAAACTGACATTGTGTCGCCGCGTTCAGTGAGAATTCGGTGCCGATAAGCACCCCAGAAGGCCGCTCCAATTGCACCCGCCATAATGGAGTCGTCATGCATGCGGACATCGAAGTGGCGATCTTGCTCAATGAGCGTTTCGATCAAGGCCGCTCTCAGGCCAGAGTCTGATGCTAGACCACCAGTCAATACGACCGTCTCTGTGACCTTGGCGGCACTGAGTAGTTTGACCAAGCGGCCTGCCATGGATAGGTGTATGCCTTTGAGGATGTCTTCAGTCTTAATGCCTCGTGAAACCATGTTAATGACGTCCGTCTCTGCAAGTACGGCGCAAATACTGGAGCACATCTCTGGGTTTTTTGAACTTTGGGAGAGTTCGCCAACTTCTTCCAGAGCCACCCCAAGATAACGGGCAATATTCTCCAAGAACTGCCCGGTGCCTGACGCACACTGACTCCTCATTCGATAGCCCAATACTTTGGAACGATGATCCATGAGAATGCCCTTGGCATGAAGGGCTCCGATGTCAAGGACTGCTCGGGCCTCGGGTTCCAAAAAAAGTCCGCCTCTTGCGTGAGCAGTCATGCCGTAGAAGTGACCGGTTCGAAACGTGACGATTTCACTTTCCCCGGTTGTCGCTACGTAATCGACTTCGTCGCGCGTTAGGCCAGCTTCGGCGAGAATGCCGTCGTAGGTTTCGTTGAGAACTTCTGAGGCGTCGCGACGACGGATTCTCTCGACCGACTTGGCGAGGATTTTTCGATCCCCATCGATTTCGGAAATCAGCACGCATTTGATTGTGCTACTGCCGATATCGATTCCTGAAATAAAGCTCATGGTGTCTCCTTAGGCAGCAACTTCATCCGTCACAGGAGCGCTGCGTGCTGCGAAAATAGCCGCACCGATAGCTCCTGTGTAGATCGAATCTGGTGATATGTTGATGGTTCTTTCGCCATAATTCTCGCTGACGAGGTGCTTGAGAGCAGCAACGGAAGCGACGTTCTTTGCGACTCCACCGGTGAACGTGAATTCGTTCTCGATGCCTCCTGAACGTGCTAACAGACTCATGGCTCTCAGCATCATTGCTCGATGGAGACCAGCCAAGATGTCTTCGCGTTTGTCGCCAAGAGTCATGCGGTCTCGTAGCTCGGCACCTGCGAAAACCGTACAGGTTGATGAAATCTTGACTTTGCGCTTCGATTTTTGAGCGAGTGGGCCCAATTCATGAAGCCCTAAGTTCATTTCGTCGGCGATGTAGCCGAGATAGCGGCCACAGCCAGCGGCGCAGCGATCATTCATCTGGAAGCTGGTGACAATGCCCTGATTGTCAATTTGTATCGCTTTGGTGTCTTGACCGCCGATGTCAAGGACGGTGGTTGTCTTCGGAAACATCCAATGAGCGCCAAGTCCATGACAGAGGATTTCGGAACGAATCTGATCCTTGCGAAAGGGGAGTTTGCTACGTCCATAGCCGGTCCCCACCGAGTTCAATTCACGGATCTCAGTCTTGGCGATATTCTCAGAGACTTCTCGTAGCGCTTCTTTGTGCTCATTCCAATTGGCGCTGTCCTCGGAGTAGACGCGTTTGAGTGATGGAATGATGTTGTTCGAGAACGACAGATCAATCTCGCGGTTCTCAACTCGAATGATGGCCTTGTCGAAGAGGCTCATGAGTTGATCAAAGTCACCACCGTCGCATTTTCTTCCCTGGGCTCTTTTCATGTAGCCCGACGTTGCGATATCGCGAAAGAAGTCGGAACGGGCCGGCATACCACGCGTGAAAAGTAAGGGAATCTCCTCGGCCATAACATTGAGAATGTTGGTGACATGAGTCAAGAGCTCGTCACGCTGATCCTCATAGCGAGACTCAGTCAGAATACTCTCGAATTCTTCACGTAGGCAGTCATGCTGAATCATGTGTTGTTCGAGGCGGAAGTTTCTTTGCAGATCGTCGATGAATCTCTTTTTCTTGTCGTCGCTCAAACCCAATGAATCGAGTGCGCTTGTGAACATGGAGAAGCGCGTGTTGATCATTGCCTCGGATT
>JAJRYU010000510.1 GCA_024275615.1 Planctomycetota bacterium | reverse complement strand
GCCATGAGACCACGCATTCCGGCAAGCTGGCGAATCTGTTCCACTGAACCACGAGCACCGGAAGCAGCCATCATAAAGATCGGGTTGACACGAACACCATCGTCGCCAAAGTCATCCTTCAGCTCCGCCATCATCTCTTCGCCGATTTCCTCACGGGTGTGGGTCCAAGTATCGATGATCTGGTTGTAACGCTCACCATCGGTAATGACACCGTTGGCGTAGTTGTCTTCGATGCCTTGGACCTTTTCTTCCGCAGCCTTAATAATGGCACCCTTTTTCGCTGGCATCCGCATATCGCCTTTGGCGAATGACAGACCAGCGCGTGTGGCGGACTTGAAACCGATCTCTTTCAAGTCATCCAGCAGTGCCAAAGTGAACTTGCGGCCCAGGCGCTTGTGGCAATCGGTGATGACCCGCGAGAGTGTCTTCTTGGACATCTCAACGTTGTAATACTTAATACCCTCATGAAGGATGTCGTTAAACAAGATTCGGCCGACAGTGGTCTGCAGGATCTCATTCGTAGCTTCGTATTCGTTGTCGCGATTAAAAATCGTCCGTTGTCCCGGCAACCTCACTTTGATTTTCGTGTGAGTCTTGATCTTGCCATTGGCGAATGCCGTCATCACTTCCAGCGGACCAGAGAACGTGCGGGGGTAAAGCAGCGCATTCGGCTGATCAGTTGTCAGATAGAAGGAGCCGAGCACAACGTCCTGCGTTGGCGAGATGATCGGATGGCCACTGGCTGGTGAGAAGATGTTATGGGGCGCCAACATCAATGTCCGCGCTTCCACTTGCGCTTCATAGGACAATGGCAAGTGAACAGCCATCTGGTCACCATCAAAGTCAGCATTGAAACCAGTGCAGACCAAAGGATGCAAGCGGATAGCGTTGCCTTCAATCAAAGTCGGTTCAAAAGCTTGGATGCCCATACGGTGAAGAGTTGGGGCACGGTTCAAAAGAACTGGATGCTCGTCGATCACCTCTTCCAAGATATCCCAAACTTCGTCGTCCTTGCGCTCAAGCATCTTCTTCGCACTGCGAATCGTATCCGCAAAACCAAGCTCCTTGAGACGACGAATAATGAAGGGTTGGTACAGCTCCAGAGCGATCTTCTTAGGCAAACCGCATTGGTGCAGTTTCAGGTCCGGTCCCACGACAATGACGCTTCGCGCCGAATAGTCCACGCGCTTACCAAGAAGGTTCTCGCGGAAACGACCCTGCTTGCCCTTGATCATGTCGGTCAAAGACTTGAGCGGGCGATTGTTCGAACCGAGAACACTGCGGCGGCAGCGTGCGTTGTCAAAAAGGGCATCAACGGATTGCTGCAACATGCGCTTTTCATTGCGAATGATGACTTCGGGGGCGTTCAGGTCGAGGAACTTCTTCAAGCGATTGTTGCGGTTGATGAGACGACGATAGAGATCGTTCAAGTCTGAACTGGCAAAGTTGCCACTCTCAAGCAACACAAGGGGCCGAAGATCTGGGGGAATGACAGGAACAACGTCCAAAATCATCCACTCGGCTCGGTTCTCTGAATCACGGAGTGCTTCAACAGTACCAAGGCGCTTGACGATGTCCTTCGCCCGTTGCTTAGAACGGGTTTCTTGAAGTTCTTGGCGCAACTCGACCGAGATCTTGTTGAGGTCCAGTTTCATCAAGAGTTTCTTGATGGCCTCAGCACCCATGGCAGCTTCAAACTTGTTGCCAAACTTGATTTTCGCTTGACGATAATCGTCTTCAGTCAAGAGCTGGATTTCTTGGAGGCCTGTCTCTTCTGGGTTGCCGGGATCGACCACAACGTAGTCTTGGAAATAGATGACCTTTTCCAAATCCGACGTCTTCATGGCCAACAACGTGCCCATCCGACTGGGCATGGCTTTGAAGAACCAAATGTGCCCAACGGGTGCGGCCAAGTTGATATGCCCCATCCGACTCCGGCGCACACGAGAGTGGGTCACAAGCACACCGCATCGATCACAGATGATGCCCTTGTGCTTGATTCCTTTGTATTTACCGCAGGCACATTCCCAGTCCTTTTCAGGTCCGAAGATACGCTCGCAAAAGAGACCTTCTTTTTCCGAACGATAAGTTCGGTAATTGATGGTTTCGGGCTTCTTGACTTCGCCATAGGACCAGTTCCTAATATCAGCCGGGGAGGCCATTCGGATAGTCACTGCGGACACATCATTGACTCGACTTTGAATTGTACTCATTCTTTCTACCCTCGCTTAGGCCCCAAGGACCGCGCTCATGTCGTCGTGCTTCCGAAGTTCCACATTCAAGCAGAGCCCGCGAAGCTCGTGGCAGAGAACATCGAAACTGACTGGTGTTCCGGCTTCGAGCGTATTTTCGCCCTTAACCATGGACTCGTAGATCTTGGTACGGCCGTCGACATCGTCAGACTTGACCGTCAGCAATTCCTGCAAGATATAGGCGGCGCCATAAGCTTCCAGCGCCCAAACTTCCATC
Source organism: Planctomycetota bacterium (assembly GCA_024275615.1). Taxonomy (GTDB): domain Bacteria; phylum Planctomycetota; family DRQF01; genus S139-23. The sequence goes on along the minus strand of JAJRYU010000510.1, from coordinate 3,192 downwards.
TCGCCAAATCTCTGACCACCAAATCGAGCCTTACCACCGAGAGGTTGCTGAGTAATCAAGGAGTATGGTCCCGTTGCTCGGGCATGCACCTTTTCATCAACCAGATGGTGAAGCTTCAGGATGTACATGTAGCCGACAGTCGTTTCCTGCTCGTAGGGAGCGCCGGTACGACCGTCATAAAGTTGAATCTTGCCGGACTTCGGCAACCCCGCTTCTTCGAGGACAGCTTCAATGTCCGTCTCCTTCGCACCAGCAAAAACCGGTGTGATGGCTTGGAAGTCAAGTGTCTTTGCCGCCCACCCCAGGTGAGTCTCGAGGATCTGTCCAACATTCATTCGCGAAGGAACGCCCAGAGGATTCAAGCATAAATCAATGGGATTGCCGTCCGCTGTAAACGGCATGTCAGCTTCCGGCAAAACTCGCGCGATGACACCCTTGTTGCCATGGCGACCAGCGATCTTGTCGCCAACAGACATGTGACGTTTTGTGGCGATGAAGACCTTGACCATCTCAAGAACACCCGTTGGCAATTCATCACCACGGGACAAACGATTGACCAACTTGGTCTTCTCGCCTTCGAAGTTGTCGATACGATCGAGATAGGCCTTAACTGCGTTCTGAGCGGTCTCCCGTTTCTTGCCCTTGCCGAATTCGGCATCAACAGCGGTCAGGATCTGCTCCCGAACGAGCTTGCAGAGATAATAATTCTCGGCGCTGTCAGCGGTGATCTTGTCCCCCGTCGTCGAATCGACGAGGTCGCTGCCATTGATTTCAGTCAATCGCACGATCAACTGATCAAGAGTGTCACGATAGCGACCGAGGAAGCGAGTTTCCGCTTTCTTGATCTCAGCAAGATTCTTCTGGCGCTCCTCTTCAGTCATGTTGACTTTCCGAGAGAATTTTTGCGTATCGATGATGATACCTTCGCAACCCGAAGGCGCTTCCAAGGAATCATTCTTTACGTCTTCACCGGCACGACCGAAAATCGCGTGAAGAAGTTTTTCCTCAGGCGACAATTCGTTCTTGCTCTTGGGTGCGACCTTGCCAACGAGGATGTCACCGGGACGAACCTTGGTACCAATCTGGCAGATGCCGTCTTCGTCAAGATTTTTGAGTGCGCGCTCCGGGACGTTGGGAATATCACGTGTGAACTCCTCCCGTCCAAGTTTGGTCTCGCGAATCTCGATTTCGAATTCATCGATATGAATGGAGGTGAACATGTCCTCCTTCACCAGCTTTTCACTGATAAGGACAGCATCCTCAAAGTTGTAGCCATCCCAAGTCATGAAACCGACCAGGATGTTCCGGCCCAAAGCCAGTTCGCCATCGTGGGTGGCGGCACCGTCAGCAATCACTTGACCGGCTGCGATCTCTTCGCCTTCTTTGATGATTGGCTTTTGGTTCAAGCACGTCCGCTCGTTCAAACCAGTGAACTTGCGCAAGTTGTAAAGATCATCACCAACATGGATTTCAGTGGCCGAAACGTACTTAGCAACACCAGCGTTGATGGCTCGCACCACCATGCCAGAGTTTTTGGCCACCTCTCTCTCCATGCCCGTGGCCACGCAAGGTGGGTCCGTGCGGAGCAGAGGTACGGCCTGACGTTGCATGTTCGATCCCATCAAAGCACGGTTAGCATCATCGTGCTCAAGGAAGGGAATCAAACTGGAGGACACGCCAACGATTTGTTTCGGTGAAACGTCCATGAATTGGACTGTCTTGCCGTCAACAAAACGGAAATCACCCATAACGCGGGACAACACCCTCTCGTTGGTGAAATCACCGTTGTCTTCCACCGGAGTATCCGCTGGCGAAATGATCGACTCACCCTCTTGGTCAGCTCGCAACCACACCACGTCGTCAGTAACTTTGCCTTTCTTGACCTTCCGATACGGAGTGATCAAGAAGCCGTACTCGTCAACATCCGCATAGATGCCAAGAGAAGCAATCAGACCGATGTTCGTACCTTCTGGGGTCTCAATAGGGCAGATCCGACCATAGTGAGAAATATGAACGTCGCGCACTTCAAAGCCAGCGCGCTTTCTGTTGAGACCACCAGGGCCGAGAGCAGAAAGCCTGCGCTCATGAGTCAACTGGCTGAGAGGGTTGGTCTGGTCGACAACCTGAGACAACTCTCCTCGGCCAAAGAAATAGTCAATCGCGGAGCTAATAGTCTTGGCGTTAATCAAGCTGCGCGGGGTGACGTTTTCTTTCTCGATGTTCATGCGCTCTTGAGCTGTCTTGCGAAGCTTCAAGAAACCCTTGCGAAACTCATCGGCAGCGAGTTCAGCAATGGTCCGAACACGACGGTTACCAAGGTGATCGATATCATCCAGCTGGCCACTGCCAGCTCGAAGTTGGAGCAAATAACTGATCGAGTTGATCATGTCCTCTGCTTGGAGGGTCATGACGTCGTCACCAACACTCTGCTTGAATTTTCGGTTCAGGCGGAAGCGGCCAACCTTGCCCAGACGGTAGCGGGCCGGATCGTAGAATTTCTCCCTGAACAGGTCCTTGGCTTTTTCAATTTGTGGTGGGTTGCCAGGGCGAAAGCGGCTGTAGATCTTTAGGAGGGCTTCGTCATGGCTCTTAACGTTGTCTTCCCGCAGAGTATTCAAGATCAAAAAGTCAGTGACTTTTTCGATAACCTCAACGGACTTGAGCTTGGAAGCCTGGAGAATTTTGATGTATTCTTCCGTCAGCTGCTCACCTGAGCTAATCAGGATTTCGCCAGTTTCCGCGTCAACAACATCACCAACAACAAACTTGTCTTTCAGCTTCGTGCCGCTCTTGGCATCGACTTTGATTTTCTTGGTCTTGTGGAAGAGACGAATGATGTCCTCATCAGTTGAGTAACGCTCATCCATGGCACGCAGCAGAGTTGTTGACAAGAATTTGCCGCTCTGATCGATCTTGACGTGCAAGGCCTCTTTTTTGCTCACGGAGATTTCAATCCATGAACCCCGCTCCGGAATAATCCAGCACGAGTGAAGTTTCTTCTCGTTTGTTTGCACATCGCAAGAGAAGTCAACACCAGGGGAACGGTGCAACTGACTCACGATCACACGCTCGGCGCCATTGACGATAAACTCGCCGCCACCGACCATGATCGGAATCTCACCGAGATAGACCTCTTCTTCGACAGGCTCCGCCTTGTTCAGGCGGCAACGCACCTTGAAGGGTGTGCTGTAG
>JAJRYU010000509.1 GCA_024275615.1 Planctomycetota bacterium | reverse complement strand
GCTCATGGAACATGCCGAACTCCAATATCCCTTCACCAGCCTGCTGATTTCTGGGGCCAACACTTTGGTGCAAGATTGCCAAGGACACCGAAAATACGTGGTTCTCGGCGGGACTCTTGATGATGCTGTTGGTGAATGCATTGACAAGTGCGGTCGATTCTTAGGTCTACCCATGCCCGCCGGTCCAGCTTTGCAAGAGTTAGCCCTTCAAGGTAATCCGCAAGGCCTCAAACTGCCACGCCCCATGTTGAACAAGAAGGAACTGAGATTCTCGTTTTCAGGGCTCAAGACCGCCGTCTTGTATGCCCTGCGTGACAATCCGGAATTGGCAAAAGAAGACGTTGCCGCTTCCCTATTGCTGGCGATTTCCGAAGTCCTGGTAAGAAAGACAGTGCCCGCGGCAAAGAAATTGGGGCACAGGAGTATCTTGCTCTGCGGAGGTGCTGCAGCCAACAAGCAGATCCGCCAAGCCTTCGAAATTGCAGGCGAGCAAACTGGCATCAAAGTGTTCTACCCATCAATCGCCCTATGCACCGACAACGCTGCTATGGTCGCCGGGATCGCCCATGAGGACTTCATCCGAGAAGATTTTTCAGGTTTGGATCTGCCGGTCAAAGCCATGGTCAAGTGGAAATCGTCTTCCTAAGGGTCCGCGCAAGCACACCCAACTGACAACCCAACTCCCTCCGCTCATCCCAACTCAAAAACCAAAGCGCGGACGGATTTGCGAGTCCCACGAGCAACTCGTCCGCCAATCAACTGCCCCAAAAAACAAAAGATGCCCAGCCGTCCCCGTCGATCATGAGCCTCAAGAAATCCAAAATCCCAAGCACACCCAACTGACAACATCGAGGACCAAATGATGAGCGCCACGAACTCATAAACCCTTACCCCCAAACCTCTTCTTCGCCTCGATCCATGAACACCTGGCGCCAGTCCAAGAGGACTGACCGGGTTTCTCCTTGCGCACTTAAAGTCACCGTTTTAGGCTGTCTTGGATTCGCGAATCGAGAGAATTATCAGTGAGCCGTCTAACAGCCTAGTTCATAGTACCTCAGATAGCCGCACACGGCATGTGCGGCATCGGGAGTCGGCTGGTGCAGCGATTCGAGAATGGCGTCTGGCGAAACCCAATAGGAGACCGTGATGCAATTTGACGGCAAACAGTTCTTGGCTCGGTCTAGGGCCATCGTGCCGTTGAGAAGAAGCTCCCTTCTCTTGTCGTTTTTGTTGTTCCTTGCCCTTGGCGCAAGGGCTCAACGGCCAGAGCTTCTCTATCTTCGACTGAACGAAGATTCAGGGACAAGCACGGCAGACCTTGCAATTCCAGGGGTGCCCGGAACCAGTGTCACGATGGTGAGTGGAGTTGTTTGGGAATCTGGCAGTCAAGTGCTTGGTGCTTCGAGCTTGCTCCTCAACGTCGTTCCCGGGACGGCAGGACAAGATATTGCCTATACCAATTCGACCTTCAACCACAGCGGCGATTGGACCATCGAGTTTAGGGGAAAGCGGACCTTGTTTGCTCTTGCGCAGCAGCGAGCTGCCCTCGGCAAGAATGGTGCAACGTCCATCACCATCAATCACTTTCAGACTTTCTACCCTCTCGCTGTCACTGACACTTTGACCTTGGAAGGTCCAGGAGTGAACTCGGTGACCGTCGAGTTCCCCCGACTCTGGCCCGATTGGCAGCACTTTGCTTTCGTTCACGACTCCAACGCTCGGACCATCACGGCCTATGTAAACGGCAGCCGTCGCGCCTTCGTTTGGCAGACCAACAGTATTCCCCTCAACGGTGACGGCATTCGTGGCATGTTGTTTGGCGGCACGGTGCAAAACGACTGGGATGGAGCAATTGACGAACTTCGAATATGGAGCCGGGCTCTTTCGGGCCAAGAAATCGTCGCTGGCATGAACGTCGAAATCGACACGGTTTCCGTTGACGTCGGTGTGGTTGAGATCATGACACCTTCTCGTACCCTATCGACTATGAGTTCAATGCCCTATGGGACAGCTGAAACGGTCTCCATTCGGGTGAGTAACCTGGGTGCAATTACTTTGCCTACGGGTACAGCCATTCCTTTGTCATTTACCGTGGAAGGTGGGCCTACGGTTGCCAATGAGACCCTCATTTTGACCGCAGCCTTGTCCACTGGGGCGAGTGTACCATTTACTTTTGCCACGACGGCCGATCTCTCTGGTGCTGACCTCAAGTCGATCACCGTTTCTTCGGCATTCAATGGTGACTCGCAACCCATCAACGATTCAAAGTCGCGCCAGCTCACCTTTTACTTAGGAGGCGAAGTGGATCGCTTTCCTTACGCCGAAGACTTCGGTTTGGCGACTGAGCCCAACGGCCCTCCGCTTGGTTGGACTCATGGAATCCCAAGCCCTGGAACAGATTGGATCTTCACCAGTAACCCGAATAAGCACGACTCGAATCTGTCTCTCGGCGATCACACCTCGGGGTTGGTTGGTGCTGGCATGAGTGCCATGGTGCCAACGAGTTTTACTCATAACGCCATTGTCTTAAAGACACCCACATTCGATTTTACCAATGTGGTCAATCCACGCCTTGAGTTTTGGTATTCGAGTCGCGTGTTCTCCCTTCCATTTAGCAGCACGATCGGACCGGCGAACATCCTTCGTCTGGACTTAGTGCTTCAGCCATCCGGTACGACGATTTGGGACATTGTTGGGCCCATTGGTGATCCTTACGATTACTCCACTGATTGGCACTACTTCGGCGTTGACTTGAGTGCCTATTCTGGCCAAAGACTACTTTTGAGATTTCGAGTGGATGGCTCAATCAACACAACTGAGCACTCCATTCTGATGGATGACTTCCAAGCAACGGACCATGTCTTGGGAATCGGTCAGCCACCTCAGCCGGGTCTTGCCGTCATGGACCTCAACGGAGCTCTCAGCCCAGGAGGCTTGGATGTGTCATTTTTGGAAAACGGACCCTATTCGGCTTCGGCAAGCCCCGGTGGGCCCCTCAACTTTGCTTTTGAAGGCGATTCCAACCAGCCTATCATCGTTCTCTTTGGCAATCTCAATGTGCAGGCGGCGACATTCGGCAATATTGGCCAAATGGACATTGGTGGCATCGCCGACCCAATGACTGGGATTCCCGCGGGTATCGCCACACTCTTCAACGGCACAAACCCTCTCGGTTTGAATCCACTTTTTGTCACCAGCTCCAGTGGGGATGCTTTGCTCCAATTGACCATGTCGGCCCTTCCTCCAGGGATCTTGACAACTTTCCAAGCGGCGATCACAAACGACTCTTTTGGTATTTCTCTTTCCAACTGTATTCAGCTGGAGGTTAAGTGATGGTTTTGGAACGAGCCCGCCGGGCAATTTTGATCTTAGTGATCCTCAGCACGAGCGCACCGTCCCTTGCTGCTCAACAATTGACAACGCTCATGGGAGGCAGCGCGAGACAATATGGTTTCGTCTTTGACTTGGAAGCTTCCACAAACGTCATCATAGATTCGTTTGACCTCGAACTCATCCTCAACTTTGCGCCTTTCGACATCGAAGTTTGGACGACCCAAGATGGTGGGAGCTACGTCGGTAGAGAAGAAAACCCCCATGACTGGACTCGTGTTTCCGTTCAAGAAAATGTCATTCCCTACGGACAGGGAGCTTGGACCCCCCTGCAACTTGATCTCAACGTCTCGATCGCCGCCGGACAGAAACGAGGCTTCTATGTTGCTAGAACCGACTACTTGGGGATGGAAGGCAACTTCATCGGCAGTCCAGGAGCCATTTATGTTCAGGACGGCAACTTGAAGTTCTTTTCCGGTTTTGGGACGGACTACTTCAAGAAACGTCAGCCAGCCGTGCCAAATACAAGAATCAGCTACCATGTCCCTGGCCCCTTCACCTCTGACTTAGCAGTCACACGGGTTTTGGCCCCCGTCTTGGATCCGCTTTTCTGCTCCGTTGGTTCTACTGGCGAAACTCTGCAGATTGAGATACTCAATTTAGGGACCGCCGCGATTGCCCCAGGCACCTTCATTCCTGTCTCTTACGCAGTCAATGGTGGTCCGCCGGTTTCGGAATTCGCTTTGGCCTTGAATGGCATAGCGCCCGGAGCAACCTTCTCGTTTACCTTCACAACTCCCCTGGATCTGTCAAGTATTGCTGCCGTCAATGTCACCGTCGCCCAAGCGTTGATCGGCGACTTGAATCCTAATAACGACTCCATCGAACACGTTTTTCGACCTGGCGGGGGAAAGAGGATCACAGCCTTCCCTTGGGAAGAAACCTTCGAATCCCTTCCCCATGCCAATCTCTTGGTGCCACCTTTGGGGTGGACTCAAGAGACCGCCGATTCCAGTGGCCCTTACACGGATTGGCACTTCGAAGACAATGGTTTTGGTACTGCCCCCAGTGTCGATCACACAACAGGCATTTTCTGGCAAGGACTCTTCGCCTACTTGAATGATCAGGGGGATAGCGCGGCGATTGCTCTTAGGAGCCCCTGTTTGGATCTTTCCGGAATCATGAATCCAGAGTTGGTCTTTTGGGTCTACAGCGTCAACAACAATTCAGCGCCCAATTCTCTTTTCATTGACGTCCTAGATCTCACGAACGGACAATTGACCACAGCGGTCCATGGGCCGATTCAAGGCCTACCTGCTGGATGGCAAAAACAACAAGTGGACTTGAGTGCATTTTCGGGCCAACTCGTAAGACTGGTCTTTCGCGGCAACACGGATCATGGTAATCCCACAAGTCTAGCTGCGAGCCACGACATCGCCATCGATGACATCGTCGTCTACGATGTTGTTCCGACCAATGGTCAGCCCATGCAGCCCGGCCTTGCAGAATTTCGGGTCGGTTATACCCGCAACATGAATCTTGTTGAAATCGCTCCTGGGATTGACGGGCCGTTTTTCTCGCGCGTGCGTCCCGAAGAATTGATGCTCTTGGAATATGCTGGCCAACCTAATCAGCCAATCTTGCTCCTGGGTGGCCTGCTCAATCCAGCTGTGGCCGCTTATGCCAACATCGGATCCTTGGACATAGGTGGCCCTATCAACCCTCTGACCGGAATCCCTTCAGGCATTGTCATCCTTGCTGATGGCAACCTAACCGACGGTGTCAATCCTTTCTTCAATACCGGCCCCACCGGGAACGCTCAATTCGGCGTCACCCTACCGAACTTACCTCCCGGACTCCTTGCCACTTTCCAATGTGTCATGAGGACCGACGGAACAAACGGCTCCTACATCGCTTTGAGCAATGCCATCAAAGTAATCGTGGAATAGACCAGCATTGGGAACCAAGTCAATGCGTGGTTCCTAACACTGAGCGGCGTTTCTTGTCGGCGAATGCAAATCACTTGTTGATAGGAAGACAGTAGATCTGCTGCACGGGTGCGTTCTTGTCCCCACGCCACGAAAGAACGACACGTTGTGGATCCGATCCATCAACACGTGGGAGATCGACAAGAACAGTTCCTTGATCAGGAATCGCGGAGATGTCCACTCTGCGGATCATTCCTCCACTCTCGCTCTCGATCTCAAGTGTGAAGTCAACGCCTCTGCCTTGGGTTCGAAAAGAAAGAACGCGGGGACCAACATCGGAATGATCTCTAAACATGTAGGACCGGCTGAAATGCCCCGGTGCTGCCTCTTCAGTCTTTCCCGGGGCGAGTTCGGCGGCCTGAGTGCGGTCCAAGTCGGCACAAAGCGTGACTCGCTGCAAGAATAATTGCCCCTGTTTGCGTGGTGCCGACCGAATCCCCACGGTGATATCACAGGGTTGCCCATCAGTGAGCACGGGAAACAGAAGTGGCTCGCCTGCCAAGTTCACGTTCTTCAGAGAATACTCAGCATCGCCGCAACGAATACCCAGCTCAAGATCCAAGCCTCGCCCTTCAATCTTAACGAGGACCGTACCCTTGCCATCATGAGTCACAGCTCCTTTTTGCCACTGAGCCAAGAAACGCCATTGGGGTGTCACAGTAAAAACTCCTGCAGGTGCAACAATGGACGCCTTGGCATTCACCTCTGTTAGTTCGACTGTCGCCTGCGGCTTTAGGACATCATAAATACGGCGAAAATAAGTGAGGTCAGCACCCCGGGGCATGGTGATGGAATAGACCGGAACTTCCCAGAATAGAATCTTCGGTAGGTCGCCAATTCGCCTTTCAAGAAAACGAAAGAGGACATCTCGAGGCCACACCCCATGAAGGGACGCATCTTCGACTTTTTGGTCACAGTAGTAGCTCAGGAATTTCCACAGGACTGAGTCCTGGGAGAAACTTGTCCCGCATAAGACGAGTTCCTGTGCATCCCTGCCATCCCACTTCTTCTTTGGACTTGAGGCATTACGCGGTGCCCAAACATCCAACTTTTTTTCCTTACGAGAACTGAAGATCGGTCGCTGTTGAGCCTGCGAGCTGATACCGATATAGCCCAACAAGTCAGTCTTCTCCTGGACGTTCTCCCTTTCAATCAACTTGAAGCGGCGGCTTTCTGGTGACGTCAAGATACCACTTTGCAAGCAAACCTCACGTGCCGACATACGCGCCGTCTCAAGTTTCCAATGCGTGTCCCATTTGTAGTATGCCTGGGATTCTTGGCTTGAGGTGAAAACAGGCATGAGATCAACGCACTCAACATTTCTCAAAGATGCCTGAGCCAACAAGTCGGACTCGAAAGCCACATGCGGGTCTGCGCCGCGAGGAAGCAAGTCCACCACAGATACAGATTTCCTTGGAATCGGAATCACAATGAAGCGCACATGCTTAGCCGCCAGCCTCCGCCCTATGGTCGCCCATTGAGCACTGGCGATCTTGGCGATGGTCTTGGTATTCCCCTCTCTTATCTTGATGCGTGAGCGAAAAAACAACCATCCATCACGCCCGCCGACCACATCGCCGGAGGCCTCGTTCAACCAACGGAACAGCTGATAGCCATGTTCAGAGCCGACAACTCCTCGGACACGTGATGTCGCTCGCCATTCGGTTTCAACAAGACGAGCCAAACTGCCGTCAGCAAACCGAGCTTGCTTCCTGGCCGCTGCGACCCGCGCCGCCTCATCACCGAGGAGGTTCGGTTCCGGGAGTGGCCAACAAAGATCAATGATCCCGGTCAGTACGAGCGGGAGAAGAAAAAGAAAGACCACGATGACAGCAACAGTCTGTCCGTGACGTCCTTCAACTTCGTTTGACGCCGTGACAAGCCCTTCGCTGTCAACGCCAAAGGTTGTCGATTCAGAATTGGTAATAGAGGAAGGGAACATGGTTTTCAAAATGAAGATGCATCAGGGCCAAGACAAAAAGAAACTGTAAGCACAAGGCATAGGCTGGATGGGCGCGGTGAACCAATCTTTGACTGGTTGGCGCAAACCAAACCAAGATGATGGCAACTGTACCAACCAGGTAGAATATCGGCCGTAGTTCCAAGAGCATGGGAGTTTCTGACTCACAGAAGCCAAACATGCTTGAGAAGTAGTTGAAAGCCACTGTGATGTCGGCTGACCTGAAGAAAACCCAGCCAAACAGTGCGATCACAAAAGTAAAACCGATACGTAGAAACAAGGGAGCCCGATGATAGAGCGGACGCTTCCCGTGGAGTCTCTCGACGATCAGCCAAAGCCCTTGGTAGGCACCCCAACATATGAAAGTCCAGGCAGCGCCATGCCAGAGTCCGCCAATCAACATGGTCAAACCCAGGTTCACATAGGTCCGTATCTTGCCGCGGCGATTCCCCCCCAAGGGACGATAGAGATAGTCGCGCAAGAACGAAGATAGGGAGATATGCCATCGGCGCCAGAAGTCGGTTATGCTCTTGGCACGATAGGGAGAGTCAAAATTGATCGGGAAACGAAATCCCATCATCAATCCGAGACCAATGGCCATGTCGGAGTAGCCAGAAAAATCGAAGTAGATTTGCATGGCATAGGCCAAAGCGCCGATCCAAGAATCTAGAGTCGCCAAATCATGGCCATCGAAGGCCTGGTTAGCAAGAGGGGCCAGGACATCGGCAATGAGCAACTTCTTGGCGAAGCCACACTGGAAGAAAAGAACTCCGCGATAGAACTTGGCCAAACTATGCGTGCGGCTGTGCAGTTGTTTGGCGACACTTCCATAGCGCACAATTGGGCCAGCAATGAGCTGCGGAAACATGGACACATAGCACATCATGTCGCGGAACTGGCGCGCTGGTTTGCTTTGTCCGCGGTAGATATCAACCGTGTAGCTAATCGTCTGAAAAGTGTAGAACGAAATCCCCACCGGGAGAATCACAGGCACCCACCTCATAGGCTCCATGTCGGCTCGCAAAAGCATGTTGTTCAGTGTGTCGATTCCGAAGTTGGCGTATTTGAAGTAGGAGAGGAGCCCAAGATTGACAATGAGCGACAAGATAAGAAAGCGGCGCCCTCTCCCACCTTTTTCTTGGCTGCGAACGACACCCGTCCCACAGCCGTAGTCGACAATGGTCGAAACCAACATCAAGACAACAAAATCAGGTCGCCACCAACCGTAAAAGACATAGCTTGCTACGGCGATCACATAAGACCGATAGCGATTCGGGCTTGCGTAGTAAACGGCTAGGAATGCGGGCAGAAAGAAGTAGAGGAATATCCCACTTGCGAAGACGATTTGATTTCCTCGACTTAGAGAAACAGACCGCGGCGAGAAACACGACTCACCTTTGACACAACATCTCGCATCTTAGGGAAGCGCCCGTCAACGTCAACGACTGTGAAGACTTGCAGCCCGCATCATGGCCGGTCCTTCTGACGTCGTGGATTAAAATGCAGTATCGCGCCCAGACCAAGCAAATCTTTGGCGCTTACGAAGCGGCTACAAACTTGCTATTTTCTTCATGTCCCAGCGCAGCAGCTCTTTTTGTTCGGGCCCTGAAATCTGTCGTCCCCTAAGAAGTTGCCAGTCGATGTTGCCAAGGAGAAAACGGTGAAGTCAGTCAAGTCGGCGATCCTGTGGTTCATCCAGATAGGTTTTGTGTTCAGAACGATTGAATTCTTTTCTTGGTGGCAATACAAGAACAAGATTGAAGCAGCCGCGACGGAGAACAAACTGCTCATTCAATTGGGAAGTGGCAAGGAACTGCTTGATGGCTGGATCAATGCTGATGGGCGGATCGGAAGAGGCATCCTCTCCATGTATTTCCCCCGTGGTCTCCGCCGATTTCGAGACAATGCGGCCGAGCTGATCTACTCGTCTCACTTCTTGGAGCATTTGGGCTACCCCGAGCCAGCCCTCTTCTTCCT
>JAJRYU010000508.1 GCA_024275615.1 Planctomycetota bacterium | reverse complement strand
TAGTGCCAAAAGTCTTAAGTCTTGTCTGATTTTTCAATGAATGGCTAGCAAATGACGAATGGGCCAGAGCTGGCGCCAAGTTTTGGGACTTTCGATGGATTCTTGTTCTGTCGGTCGGCCGGTGTAAGTCCAGATCATTGGCTTGGCGATCGTGTGATTGAAGTATTCCGTGAATCGCTGCAGCTTGTTGATCAGGTCAGCTTTGGATGTGAAGCTTCCACCACGCATCACTCGCCGATTGAACATCCCGAAGATCGCCTCTATTTGATTCATCCACGAACTATGTTTTGGAATATAGACAAAGCGAATTTCGTGAGTGATGTCCGACAAGAATGCACGGCGACTCGCCATGCTTTTTAGAATTCCATTCTTCTTCACGCGGCCAAGTTTCCTCGCAGGGATCCGAAGATGCTTTGCGATCATGCGAACAAGCGGCTCTCCACAATGCGTGTTGAGATTGTCAACAACGAACACCCAACCATCAGCCAACCCCGTCTTAATGAGCCGGTCGATGTGCTTGGAGAAATCTTCGTTGTTGCGAGTTTCTTCGATCGTCGGCAACAGAAACTGACCTGCGACGACATCCCAGTTTCCGGTCAAGCACACCGTCCCATGACGAGTGTACTGACATTCGTCTTTACCACACTGGCCCGGCGCAGGACGCTTGCCGGGAGCTCGCTTTTCGTTGGCCTGAAGACTCGTCATTTCGTCGACGCAAATCGTTCGCGTATTCTCGTCAGCCAACCGACGAGGAGCATCGAGATAGGTACGACAGACGGCTTCGGCTTGCTCCTGAAAGACAGCCTGATCCTTCTCCGTTGTAAAGCACCAACCTTTTTTCTTGTGAGGCTGCAGTTGCACGCGGCGAAGAAAACGCTGGACGGTAGAGACCGAAATGGAACCAACGACCTTTCGCAAAACCGCTTCGTCAGAGATCTCTTTGGCCGTCCAGGAGGTGACGGGGCGATCGGAATCCTCGGGATCTTCGCAAGCAATGGAAATGAATGAAGCCACCTCGTCAGGTGAAAAAGTTTTTGGCGCACCACTTCGGGGCGCGTCCCGAAAGCAATCGATGACTGCTCGCCGGAAAGCCGCAGTGACTCCTGCTTTTTCGATGTGACCCAATGCCTCGATGGATTCAGCGAAGCGATGAACCCACCGGCTCACTGTTTTAGGCGAGAGCGATACTCGCCGAGAAATTTCGTTGAATTTCAGTTTCTGACCTGCCAGCCAAACGCATCGAGCTCGCTCAACTACGGCGCTGCTCAGCGTCGTGCTGCTAAGAATGGATTGGATTTGAGCTGCCGTTGCCGTATTGAGCTCGATTGATTCCTTGGGCATTGTCCATCCTTGGTTTGGTGTGCGAGGTGATAATCCTCATCAAACCTTGGATGGGCATTTACTGCACGTTCAAATAGGAAGACTGGGCTGTTTGCAATCAGACAAGACTTAAGACTTTTGGCACTAGGTCATTGCAAGCGACCAAAGGAAGTCCGCTCTCCAGCTTGCGATTCTAGATTCAGGCAATTGCTGACATATTCCTCCAACAGTTCCATCCTGCAAAGTGCTGTGTCCCCGGTTAAGTCGACTGTGTATTCAACTACGACTTACTCAAGGCCAGCCAGGGGTTGTGTATGTCTCCGACCATCAATTTTGCCGCGTCGTCCAGGTCCGCGTTAGGATCCCCAGCGAGACTGGCTGCAACGATACGGCCTATTTCGTGATCTTGAAGATGCACTGGAAGGCGATCGAACAACTTCGACGGTGTTTCAGAAGACTCTCCTGCATACAGGATCGCCTCCTTGAGAAGATCCCAATCCTTGCGGCTGAGACCCGTGTATGACACGGCGCTGTCGGCTCTTTTCCGCTGCAACACTCGGTGTGCCATCGAGCCTGCGATAGCGACTGCCATTGCCAACGCGACGCCAAAGACGATCAAATCTAAGTGGGTTTCCATGGTTTGGTAGGTGAGAGTTGCGAGGAGTTGGCAGGGACAGAGCATGTCTTTGGGGGGACGTGCGCTGGGTCAAGCTTCTGGTCCTTCGACTGAGTCGGCGGGCGGAAAAGGTTAACGCGGAGGTCGCCAAACCGCAGAGAACAGTCGAGAGTACCATTCCTCGGACTTACTGAGTGCTCCTCCTCTACGGAAGCCTAAATCTCTGCGGCCCGAATTTCTGCGGCCCTCTGCGTCTCTGAGAACTCTGCGTTTAGATAAAAGTGACATAGGCCAG
>JAJRYU010000507.1 GCA_024275615.1 Planctomycetota bacterium | reverse complement strand
TCCCCTTGGGGCCTATCTCTCTGGGGGAGTCGATTCCAGTACCGTGGTAGGACTCATGAGTCGCGTGTCCTCGGTTCCGGTAAAAACGTTTACAATCGGTTTCGAAGACCAAGGATTCGACGAAATGCCCTACGCCCGCAAGGTCGCAGAATTTCTGGGCACGGATCATCAGGAGGAGGTTGTAAAGCCGAATGCCGCTGGCATCATCGAAGATCTCGTACGTCAATTCGACGAACCTTTCGCTGACTCCTCAGCAATCCCTACGTATTATGTTTCTAAGATGGCACGCAAGTACGTCACCGTCGCGCTGTCTGGTGACGGCGGCGACGAGCTTTTTTGTGGCTATGCGCGGTACTTCAAGACCCAAAGCGGGCCCTGGGATGTTTTACCTCTCGGATTGCGACGCCTCATGTTTGGCCTTCCAGCCAAAATGCTCCCTATTGGCGCGTTTGGTCAAGCGAGTTTAGAGTCCTTGGCGAGCTCAGAAGACGAGCGCTATCTCCAACATCTAACTTGCGGTGTTGCCTCATGGCATCATAGCCTCTTCAGCACTGATTTTTCCGCTACCGTTAAGACCACAGATCCTGTTGGCTGTTTTCGCCAGGTCTTTCAGGGAACGAAGGACTTTCATCCAGCGCGCCGCAAGATGATCGCAGATTCAGAGTTCTATTTGCCAGCCGACATCATGACGAAGGTTGACCGCATGAGTATGTTGGTTTCATTGGAAGCGCGCGCGCCAATGCTTGATCATGTCTTCGTTGAAGCGGCAGCAAGAGTCCCGCTGCGCTACTCTTTCGCGAATGGGGAAGGAAAGATCATTCTCAAGAAATTGGCGAGGTCCCTGGTTCCATCGGAGGTCATCGACCGCAAGAAACAGGGTTTCGCCGTTCCGATTTCTGGATGGTTCAAAAATGAATGGAATGAAAAGGCTCACGAACTCGTTTTGGGTCAACGTGCTAGAGAACGAGGGATATTCGAACGCAGAACGATCGAACGCCTTTGGCAAGAACATCATCGAGGTCGTCGTGACCAAAGCCACTTGCTGTGGTGTCTCATGATACTGGAAACGTGGCACCGTCTATTCGTTGACGAAGGCGCTTTTGCCGAATGATGCTTTCTCTCGTGTTTGTCATCGCATTGCTGATGGGCGGCTCCTTGGCAGGACAAGATTCCCAACCCGCTTCAGACGGTTTGGATGAGATTGTACGCCAAGATCTCCCCAAGCTCGGTTGGCACGTTACGATGAAACAAGCTGACTCGCCGCCGACGATTGATGGCGTTCTTGATGAGGAAATCTGGAAGTCAGCTGCGCTCATAACTGACTTTTCGCAAGTCGAACCCATCCAAGCGTCGCAGCCCAGCGAAAAGACCAGTCTACGTTTGTTGATGACTGCGGACTATCTGTATCTGGGCGTACGGTGTTTCGATCAAGACCCATCAGGCATCACTATTACCCAAATGCTTCGGGACGGTAATCTTCAGGCGGATGACAATATTCGCTTTGTGGTTGACACCTATCACGACCGTCGCAACGCTTTTGTCTTTGAAATGAACGCAGCTGGCGCCCGCGGAGATGGCCTGTTGGAAAACAGTATCATCTTCAACAAGGACTGGGACGGGATCTGGTACGGCAAGTCATCAGTTGACGAAAAGGGTTGGGTTGCCGAAATCGCTCTGCCAATGAAGACCCTCAACTTCGATCCCGCTGGATCTTCCTGGGGTTTCAACTTGGAGCGCTTCATAAGGCGAAAGAACGAACGCATCCGTTGGGCGACCCCTACTCAGAACAGCCGTTTGTTTGAAATGGGCGATGCTGGCATTCTTGCGTCCATCGAAGGACTCGAGCAGGGGATCGGTTTGGACATAAAGCCCAGCCTCGCCTTACGTTTTCGAAAAGACAAGGTCAATGATCGCAGTGTATTCAACTACACCCCCAGCATAGATATTTTTTACAAGATCACCTCAGACCTAACTTTGGCTTTCACTGCCAATACTGATTTCGCCGAAACAGAAGTCGATGAGCGGCAGGTCAACCTCACTCGTTTTCCTTTGTTCTTTCCTGAGAAACGAGACTTCTTCCTGCAGGATGCCGGAATTTTTCGATTTGGCGGCATCAACAGAGATCCCTTGCCCTTTTTCTCGAGACGGATTGGCATCAACTCTCGTGGTCAACCCGTTGATATCCTCGCAGGTCTAAAACTGACTGGCAGAGTGGGGAATTTGAACGTCGGAATACTTGATGTGCAAATAGCAGAGTCTGATGGCGTAGACTCAAAGAACTTGGCGGTGTCACGATTCAAGTACAATGTTCTTGGTGAATCCAGTGTTGGGTTCATTGCCACCGCTGGTGATCCGACGACGAATGACTACAATTTTTTGGGTGGTTTCGACTTCAACTATCGCAATAGCAAGTTCCTCGGTGACAAGATCCTCACGGGCGCGCTTTTCGTGCAGAAGAGCTTCACCGAGAACGAACAAGGTGATGATATCGCCC
>JAJRYU010000506.1 GCA_024275615.1 Planctomycetota bacterium | reverse complement strand
GGCACTTTGCAATTCATGGCACCTGAACAAGGGAAGTCTTCTTCAGACGCTGATCGTCGTGCCGATGTCTATTCACTGGGATTGGTCTTGGCTCATTGTGTCGGTGGTCTTGACCTTTTGGATGCAACAAGCGATCGATGCCATCCGTGGCGTGTTCCTCGTTTTATCCGTGAAGCTGCTGGCCAAGGAATACCCAAACCAATTCAAGCAATCTTGCACCAGGCAATTCAGTTTCGACGGCAGGACCGTTACCGATCGGCCAATGCTCTGGCTCAAGACCTTGATAGGTACCTTTCCGACATTGACGTCCACGCGAAGCTTCCAAGTCGTTTGGAGAGGCTAAATAGGCACCCACGGTTTCGACTGATCACAGCAGTTCTTTTCACAGCCATAGTCGCCGTCATCTTGACAGTCCTTCTCCAGCCAGAGCCCTATCTTGTCTCCATTGACACGACCAATGATGGAGGCACAATCACAATTGACGGTGACAAGCAATATGTAGCCCCCATTGTCGACCTTGAATTGGAGCCCGGAGAACACGAGCTGGCATACGAGTTTGCGAATGGCCGACCAGTGAGGCGCAAGTTTGTCGTTGATCGCCATCACCTGCGGATAAACCTCAGGACCATTGGCAAATCCATTATCTCGAAGGAGGATTTTGGGTCCAAGAGGATTTTCGGCGTTTTGAATATCAAGACTGGATCCATAGATGACAGAGTTTGGATTGACAATCAGTTAGTTGACTTAGAAAGCCGATGGCACACACTCCCCCCCGGGTGGCACAAAGTAAGAGCCGAAGGCACTGTTGCAAATAGAGTTGGTGGTGAGAGGAGTATCAAAGAGAGCTTGCGAGTGCTTGTAGAGCCCGACCTCATTTCTTCCGCCCTTCTCCTGCCAATCGAAACCAGGACAATCGAAGGTGACTACCGATTCACAATGCGCGACATTGGACAAGCTATGGAGCCTGCACCGACCTTGGACTTGGATGATGGGCTCGTGTTCTGGATGAACGATTTTAGAGACAACATGGCGGAAAGCGACAAACACGTCCATGTGAGGACATGCATCACACCAGTAGTCATCAACACGCCACTGACATCGCACCTCCGCTATGAATTCCCTGTGGCAATGAAGAAGATCACGGTATCTTGGAGACAACTCAAGACAGGGCCAAGTGCATCCATCAGCACGTCTTATCGATTTGGCGATGGCCCTTGGCATGAGTATGAGAATCCAGACAGCAACCAAAGCGATCGGGGTGGCACTGTCCGTGATAAATCCGGCGAAATTCCATCTCAAGGGATCACGTCATTTGAGTTGAAATCCACAATTATTACAAATCAGCGGCCCAGTAGCTTCTCAACAACTGAGCTTTTCTTCGGTTACTTCGACAAGCACAGTAGTTTGAATGATCCCGCAGCATTCGCCATTGTCGCTCAACCAGTTGGAGAATGACATGAGCATGCCCAATGACTTGGCCAAGATGTTGAGCATACTGAGAGAGGCAAGAACAAGCCTTGATGATCCGGCTGATCTTTCTGTTCTGCTCGTTAGAATTCACGAGATGTGTAGCAAGAAACTGACAGGTCCAGACAACCTCAGACGAGTGATGGACTCACAGGATTTGGGCCAAAATGTTCTGCTTCAGCTCGTGCAAGCAGCTCATCTATTCAAGGGCGACACATGGCCACAGTTTTGGTCGTTTGCCAGCAAAATCGTTGACAATCAACTTGTCTCGGCGGCCAGGACTCATCGAAGCAAGAAACGTGACATGGACAGGATAAGGGCGAATCAACCTGATGACGCGACAGTCACAAGAAGAGAACCTGGCCCCTTCTCCATCGAAGCGAATGCTGATGACAAGAAAAAGATGTTGAAGTTGGTTGGCGAATTGCGGGAACCCTACAAGTCAGCCTTGGAAGAGCGCTTGGCAGGCAATGACTATTCTGTCATTGGCAAGAACGAGGGCATCAGTGAAGAGGCAGCGAGGAAGCGTGTGTCTCGGGCATTAGCTTTGATCAAAGAACAATGGTGAGTGTTCGTGACACACCATTGCCGTCTTTTCTTCCATTCCGAATCAACTCCAGATTGTTGTTGTAGAATCGCCGAAACGGTGGCCGTACCTTCTACTGCCTTAGTATTTTGCAAGAAAAGTGAGAACTCGAACATTCGCTTTAAGTTCTCTCAGCCTCATGGATGAGGTTAGTAAACTCCAAATATCGTTTCTCCAATCGGCTCTTGGCAGTGGCCGTCGCGAAGAACTCTCCTCCGCGCAATTCCAGCCAACCGGGAATAATTGCACTGTCGTCAAAAAAGACTAACTCGATTCCACGCTGAGCTATTGTAGCTGCTAAAGAGATTCCCTTGAGGCTATGTCGATCAAAGAAAGGCTCGACTTTCCGAGAAAACATCTGGACACAAGCTTTACCGTCAGGATCGACTTCCGGCCCAAACTCAAGAACATTCGTGTGAATTACCGACTGACCGAGCACACCCCAAATTTCGAAAGTTCAGGGATCAGCAAACCGACTGGTGTGATCGCTTTCGTTGCTTTGAGTTTCTTGTCTGAAATCCCCAAGTAGCTATCCTAGGCAACTGTGTCTATTGAAATATGGACAGCTACAGCAGCCGTCTCGATGTCGATTCTTGGGAGCGCAAAGGCATCCATAGGAGCTCGCTGCTTCGCGAGGAATGTGGAAGAGACAATTGTCTGATAGCTGCGACTAAAGAGCGCCAGAGAATGGACCAACGATGTCGGGTTAGGGTTTAGCACCTGGCCGGGTACCGTACTCTACCGTGATTCCGAAGGATTGATTCTCCGGTGTCGGAGAACTCCAACTGCCACGCCGATGAGAACTCGAGAAACGGGCTATTCAATCTTCGTATCGGGGCGATCGCTATCCCTCAATCCGATCGAGCAAAAATACTGAAACGTATTTCACCCTCAGCAAAGCGAGCGATAACGACCTTGACACAAGGGGGATGAGTACGATCACCTATCTGATATGGTCCGAATCAAGGTTTTTTTCAATGATTTGAACCCGAATCAACTTGCGGTGGGCTATGAAGGAAGATGACCCTGGTTTATCCACCTTGAGGCTGAGGCCAACGAATGCGCTCCGACTTTGATCCCGATGAACTTCTCAAGATTGATGCCAAACTGGAGAGACTTGCCACTCAGCTTGTTCGCTCCGCCGATCAGGCGGATGACGTCCGCCAAGACGCCTGGTTGGCCGCCGCAGAAGGCGCCGCGGACAGGTCCTCTTCATTGAGCGGTTGGCTGCAGAACGCTGTCAATTTCCGGATCTTGCGCCACCACTGCAACGAATGCCGTCGAGCTCTCTTTGAAGTCAAGGCCGCCAAGAAAGACGTGACGAGGAGAACTCCTGCCGACATCATAGAGCGGAACGAAGTAAGAATGCGCTTGATCAAGGCAGTCTCAGTTCTCGACACTCCCTATCGACGGACAATTACTCTCTCGTTCTTCGAAAGTCTGCCAATTGCAAAAGTTGCCGAGGTCATGGCGGTTCCAATCGAAACCGTGCGTACCCGCAAACGTCGAGCACTCTCACTTCTTAGAAGGCACCTCGATCAGGAATTCGGTAATCGTGAAGCTTGGGCAATTCCCCTGTTGCCCGGTGCTATGGGAATCTTCACAACTTCGACTTCAAGTTCGATTCTCTCCAAGCTCGTAAACGGAGTTTTTCTTATGTCCGCCAAAGTCAAAGTCGCCCTCATCATCTGCTTCGTCGCCACGATCGCAACCGTTGTTTTCCAGTTTGGAAGTGACGCTGAGGACTCCGATCTGGATCGCCCTGGGGTTCAAGAATACTCTGACCTGAACAAGGTCGGTCGTTCGGGCGTCCGTAAGACGCACGACAAGAGGACAGCCAAAAGAGCCGCGAAGACAAAAAGTGGTCATGAGCCAAAGGACGATCCAAGTTTCGAGCGATCCGGACCAAGGACAGAATTGACGACCGGAAGGCTCGAACTCACCGTGGTCTATGGAAGTAGCAACGGCCCACCAGCGAAGTACTTGCCGCTGCAGATAATCCCTTTCGGTGTGGTCGACCCGTTCTTCAAAGAAGCGAACTTTCGCACGAATGAAAACGGGAGATTGATCCTGGAAGCCTGGCATGCTGGAAGCTGTCTAGTTCGCACCGTGGTCGGGGGGAACAAGCGTCTCAAAATCAAACCTGGGGAGACCAGCCAGGAAATCCTCGTCATCCCCAAAGGTATGTCAATTACCGGCACAGTAATCGACGACAAAGGTGTTCCTTTTCCGGGCGCGGAGATCCTCGTTGGCGATTTTTGGCAGCAGAGCATGAAAACAGAGCCTCTATGTGTGAGTGGCGTCGATGGACATTTTACCGTCCCCAACCTAGGGAGTCGGTCAATGTCTCTCATCGCTGCCCGGGCCCCTGGCCGATTGCCGTCCCCGCTCATCATGATCTCCACATCGAAGGGCAGCAAGAAGGAGATCACGCTGACTCTGGGTGGTCCTGCGGGACGCGTAGTTCTCGAGTTTGTCGATGCCAAGAACAACCCTGTTCCCTTCGTTCGTTGCATTGCGGGGAAACCGAGCCTCAGCCAAACTCAATTGCCAGATGGCAACACAGCGGTTCCATTCACACGGACGGACAATACGTCCGACGAAATGGGGCATCTGGCTCTGGAAAGTCTGATGCCTGGAGAGCTGCCCCTGATCATGAGAGCTGCCAACTTCGCCGCTGCAAAAAAGACGCTCACCGTCCAGGCTGGCAGAACCACCCACCACCGCGTTGTTCTTCAGCCTGGTGGCTCGGTCCGTGGAACTGTCAGAGGCGTTGACGACCAACCCTTGTCTGCCGTCGAAGTGACCCTCGGCATGTACGGATCCATCGATGGCAACTACATGCAAACCGACAAACTCGGAAGATTCCGCTTCGATTGTGTGGCACCCGGAACTCATTCCATGCGCGCCGAAAAAAATAAGATCGGAAAGATAACGGGGACAGTTTTGGTCGTTGTTGGCGAAGAAGCGACCTGGGATTGTCAACTCGACTCGGGAGTCTCGATTGTCGGTGTCGTCGTTGATGAGCACGGAAACTCGATAGGTGGACTTTCTGTCAACGCCAACGGGATCCAAAATAAGAAATACTCGGGAGGATTCACCAAGACTGACAAGAATGGTCGATTCAAGATCGCACATCTTGACAACGAAGTTGTCTATCGCATCGAAGTTCGAGCGTCCAATGGCATAACGACAATCGCTTCGGAGAATGGCGTCAGTCCCGGCCAGAATGAATTTAGAATCACAGTTCCTTGGGATGCCCTTGGTGTTGCCACTCTTACCGGCCGGATTGTGAAGCCGGATGGCCGACCTGCCACTGGAGCCAATGTATCCGCGATTCGCCAGCCCTTTGTTTCGGGAGGCAGCACAGGTATTGAAACGGCAGATAGCACTGGCAAATTTCAATTCAAAAAGATTCCGCCGGGACGTTATAGGCTGTCTTTAGACTTGCCGAGATTCGGCCACCAGAGGTCACAGATTTTCACGGTCGCGCGAGACGAAACAAAGGATGTCGGTGACATTCGATTCAAGGCGCCTGGGCGGCTTCGAATAGAGATTGCTGGGTTGGAAGAGATTGGCGACCTTCAACTTTTGGGTCGAAGTCTCGATGGAGGTTCTTCAGTATCAATCGGTTTGCCGGGGCTGAATTCCTTGTCACAGCCTCTTGCCGCTGGAAGATATCTTCTGGTTTCTCAAAGCAAGACAGTGGCGTGTGCCATGGTTGAAGTAGAGGTGGTGGAGAATGAAACCACGGCGGTCAAACTGAACGCTGAAATGGGACGACAATTTCGAATACAGGTGCGCAGTGTGAGGGGTTCTCAACGCCTCGAAGGTTTCAGCTACAAACTCAAGAATGCTGCTGGTCTCGTAGTTGGAAAAGGAAGCCGTCGCCGCTACCGAGAAGGCCCATTGACGATGTCGCTGACCATCGCAAACAGTCGCCATCTATTGGAGATCAAGGACGAATCAGGCCGGATCGGCGTGCTTTCCCTAGATGCTGACTCAAGACTGGAACATCAGATCACCTTGAAGTAGAGATCGCGATGGCAGTATCCACCATGACCAAGATGGTCAAAGTACGGTCAATGGGCGCACTTTGCTCTCAAGCCTTCGAGATGACTTGGGGCACCATCCACATTTTTTGATGCCTTACGAATGGGACCGGCGTAGATTGATGGTCAAGGACTTCATTCATTCAAGCCCGGTATTCCAGGAGCCTACGATAAGGAGTGATACGCTCCCTCACCCCCACTTCGCCTCGGTGCCAATTGGCGACGTGAGTCTCGTGGGATCTCTTTGTTGCGCTCGCCACGAGGCCCCGGGGGGTCACGTCAATGAGCTGAAGACGGAGCAGGTCCGGTTGGATGGTGACTTGGAGCACATCCCTATCAAGGCCCATGAGCGAGGCTAACCTGGCCTGTCCGGTCGGGCGCCTTCGTTTCTTGAGAATATTGAGGGCCTGTGTGTGGCGAGGACCCAAACCGAGTTCATCCATTCGCTTGCGACGAAGAGCCTCTTGGACCAAAGCCGCGCTGATGACCTTCTTGCCCCGAGCCAGTCGTAGGTCGTCGACAGAATTGAGGAGAGCAAGAGCTTTCCTGGGTGTGCCCATGGAAGCCCGAGC
Organism: Planctomycetota bacterium; assembly: GCA_024275615.1. GTDB lineage: Bacteria > Planctomycetota > DRQF01 > S139-23. The sequence goes on along the minus strand of JAJRYU010000506.1, from coordinate 10,471 downwards.
AATCGTTTGGCTGGCTTTCCCCTCGATGTTTGCGTTTGATGCTTGGCTTACGATCCTGGCAAGATCCCATTCTGAGTAGTCAAGAAGTTCTTCCTGCAACACAAAGCGATCTCGAAGCGGCTTGGGCATGAGGTTGGGATTGGTGGTGGCCCCCACCACGCAGATCTTGCCTTGGTCCATCGTCTCATAGAACACTTCTGCAACGTGTCGAGGAAGCGCGTGGATCTCGTCAATCAACAGAACCGTACCTTCCGCTACAAGAAGCTCGTCGATAGAGGAAACTGCGGGCCCCGTTCTTGAAACGAAAGGCGCCCCGCTTTCGACGGCCATGGCTCGAGCCAAGGAAGTCTTCCCTAATCCTGGTGGACCTTGGAGGAGAACATGGCGCGGGGCCCGGTTTTCTCTTTGAGCAGCCAGACAAACGATCTCTAAACTTTCTCTAACCTCTTCCTGGCCAATGAGGTCGGCAAGTTTCTTCCCCTCGGCCACAGTTGCCGAGGGTGGCCCATATGGGCCACCCTCAATCCTGTCCAAGAGAATTTCTGGTCCAACACGGCGTCCATTCCCGTCCAAAAGTCGCCCGGAACCGTCGGTGATGGTCAACCCATGAGGGGCTTTGCCTTCGATCTTGAGAAAGCCGTCATGAATCATGCCGTGACAATGGGCGCAGAGAGTCATCAAATTTGACAGATCATTCGTTCCACCGTCTTGGCGAAAGACGATGTGGTGAACGTGGAGGTTACCACTGCCCTGGCAATGCACGCAGCGGTGACCATCTCGAGCCAAAACTCGCCGCCTTGTCTTGGGGGGCGTAGGGGAAGAACTCTTTGAGCCTGCGATTTCGCCATCGCAACGAATCATAGCCCCTTCGCTGGGAGTTAGCGTGATAGGACCATAGTCCGTCGCCACGTGAGATCTTGTGCATTCGGGGCAGTGCCCAATAGCCACCTGATAGAGGGAAGAGGAACCCATATTCCTCTCTTCCCCTTTGCACTCCCCTTGCCGCAAATAACTCTCGGCAAGAAACTGCAAGAACTCACCGTCATCCAAATCACCACCAGATTCTTGGTGGATCTTCCTGCGTGCTTGTTCCAAGATTTCATGGCTCAAGGGAGGGAGTTTGGCGGCAAACTGAAACTTGACAGTCGGCACACCCAAGCCATCTTCCCTTGGCGGCCTCCCCTTTTCAGCGCCTCGAATCTCCAGCTCTAGACGTTCGCAAGAGATGCCCTCGGCCCGAGTCAACCAGGCCTTTTCGTTTTCGGGAATGGCAATCTTCACCAGCAAGCGCACCTTCGACCAAGAAATCCTTCCCTTGCAGAAAGCATCATCAGTGAGCGGCAACTCCCGCAGGGCACTGCCCACAGCGATAAGAGTGCGGGCGAGTCTTCTGCTCATGTCCAAGCGTTGACGTGCAAACTGTACCGCGCTTACGAACCCAAGTGCTTGATGAAGACCTCGACTCTGCATGTCATGAAGATAGAAAGCAAGAGCACGGCGCGCCGCGTCGCAAGTGCGATTGTGAAGCAGGAGAGCACCTTCTAAAGCTTTGGCATCGAGACCGAAGTGCAGGTGAACGGCGGGAATCTCATCTCTGGATTTGGGTGCAACACTCATGTGATTCTTCCTAATGGAGAGGTAAACCTGAATCAGCATGATAGCGTTCAAGGGGGTCAATGACAGGCGGTTAACCCGGCACCGCACCAAAGAAGAAAGGCTGAAAATGAAAGTACAGAAGAGAAGCTACACCAACTCCTCGAAAAGGACTGGGCTGTCAAAAATAACCTGGCACCGTACTAGTTTCCTTTGCTGCTCCCAAGCGCAGCGCGTGGCGATCTTTGTCAACCAAGCTGGCAAGCTTGCCGGATTGACCAAGTCACGGAGGTTCTTAAAGGACTGGCACCAAGTTTCCTGGATCGCATCTTCAACTATCATTGGATCAGCAACACAACGCCCAACTACTCGCCGAACGAGGGCGTCGTGACGAATGACCAGAACGCGAAAACTCTCGTGATTGCCGCCGAGAATGGCCGCAGCGAGATCTTCGTCTGGCTCAACGTTGTGCTGGTTCCCTTTCATAACCCCATAGAGAGCGAAAATGACCTATAGGTCAAAAGAAAACGAAGATAAGTATGGAGGCCAGGTTATTTTTTTCTGACCTGGATGGTGATGGGGCCGCGGCGTACGGCCTTTTTTTGGCCGATGATGGTTCGATCTTGGGAGGAACTCTTGATCGTATAACTCAGGCCGTCAGCCAGGTGCATTGTGAATTGGCCATTGGCGTCGGTGTAAGTTCGGAAGTGTTCCAGTTCTCCAACATAGGCTTCCACCAAGAACGTGCCCGCTGGTGTTCCATCGGTGAGCTCGACACGGCCGTTCAACTCAAAGATTGGGCGTAAGGAAAGCTCGACTTTTTGGTTGGCGGGGATGACTGTCATCGGTGCCGATGAATAGAACTCTCCCATGGCGTTGGCAGGTGCAAGAGCTTGCAGATGCAGAGAGATTTTCGAGAGGTTCTCGAACTTGACCCTACCCTCAGAATCCGTAATGCGTGGTTTCAGACCAGTAACAGGAGAGGCATAGACCCAAGCGCCCTCGACGAGCTGTCCTCCGGCATCCCGCACAACCACCGTTAGCTCTAAGTCGGTCTGTCCTTTTTCGACGCGCAATAGCAAGCCATTGGATGGTGCAGTAATGTTGTCGAGATGTCCGCGGTTGGGACCTTGTTTGATCGTGGCCATGATTGCGGTGAGACGCTTCATTTCCTTTCCCGTCACTTCCAAGTCGACGCGACTCCCGGGCAGCAGCTTAAAAGAGAACTCCCCCTCCGCCTTGGTAAAGACCTCTCTTTGTCCTCCACTTTGCAAATGAGCGACGACAACCAAATTTTCGATGCCTTCTCCGTTTTCTCCAATGACCCGACCCGCAACTTCAACGCTTCGGTCTAGGACGACGATGTGCGATCGGTCCTTGGCTGTCAGAGTGATGGGATCCACCGGCGCATAGGATGGCTCAAGCGACGAAGTAGAAACTTTGACCGTGAGTTCGCCAACGGGTGCCCCAGCGAAAGAGACTTGCCCCTTTTCGTCTGTCCTTCTTGCGCCGATTCTTTCTTGTCCATGCCACAAGGCGATAAAGACATCGGGGACAACTTCACCACTCTCGTTGATCACGTTGACAACAAACGGCATCGGCGGAGACACAATGACCTCTACTCCATCCTGATCTTCAGATGCTAAGACCAACGGTTGCTCCTGGGGGATCACTCCAAAAACTGATGTTTCAAGTACATATGTTCCTGGCATGAGGTCAGAAAAGCAGAAACGGCCAAGATCGTCAGTGCGTCTCTTCTCACTTTCGCCATAATCAACCTGTGCTGGGCCAACACCAAGACCTCTCCTTGACGATCGGTCGGCATTCGAACCCCGCAAGACAACATGAGCGTTTGCGATTGGAGTGCCGTCATCTCGCGTCACAGTTCCGGAAACTCTAAGCCCAGGGCCAAGCTCGATGACACCTAAGTCAATCTTGCCAGCTGCATCTCCCGGAAACGGGTCGAAGTCCAAATGCCTGCGGCCAAATCCTGGAGCGACAAAGATCAAGGTGTGGGGCAAGGAACGCGAAAGGTCGTCGATACGAAAACTGCCCTGTTTCGACGTCGTGGCGCTCCCCACATCTATCACTTGCCCATGCCGCTTGATGGCACTGGCAATCATGGAGACGTGGACATCAACAATAGGGAGACCGTTTTGGTCGACGCAGCTGCCAATGACTGAATCTCCTTTCTCCAAGGCAAAATCGCAGTCGTCAGTACTGAATTGAAGGGTCCTTGTCGCCCGCATGAATCCCTTGGCGACCACTTGAATGCCTCGCCACGATCCCTTACCCATCGGGAAACCCGGGCGCAGGTAGTACCCTTCGGCATCGGTGTAGACCGCCGCGTCGCCGGAAGAAACTGTGACTTTCGCGCCAATGATTGGGGCCCCGGTATCGCGCGCAGTAACCCGTCCGCGAAGAGAGCCAGCCCCGTGCAATTGGACAACATGCTCATTAGCGGCACCATCAACAATCACGACAGTCTTCAACTGGGAGCTTAGATGGGAGCGATGGCTGACGCGAAGCCTTAAGGGTCCAGGAGAAAGGTCATTGAGTATCAGGACACCTTGCGAATCTGTCTTCCCTCGGCGAAGGTCAAATTGCGCCCTGCTGGCGCTCTCTTTTTCGTCTCTCCACGTGACGATGTGAGCCCCAGCGAGAGGGATTCCATCGTCTGACCGAACCGACAACTTGAGTGTACATGCTGTATGAAGGACGATATCGATTTTTTCACCAGCAACACGACGCGTGAGAATTAGGGCAGAGAATCCGGCTTTCTCGACTCTCAGATCTACGACATCGCCTCGCTTATGGCGAAGAGAGAAACTGCCACTTCTTGTGGTCTTCGCTTCGTCACAGATCAAGAATTCGGCTGACCGTGGACTAAGAACTGAAAGCCTGCGCCATGGAAAGATACGCGATTCAACGAAAGCCCCTTCGATCGGATTGCCATGGACATCCACGACACGCCCGAAAATGTCGCGCTGACGATCGATCACGCGATCGTCTTCGATAGGATGCTGCGCTGACGGCGCTGATTCTGACGAATTTCTTTCTCGCCGCCTCGGCTTCTCACTTCCTGTCCGCTGTGTCTCGATGGTCCCAACTTCAAGCTCTGACTCAGCGGTGTCTGGTTCATTCCAGACCACCCACGAGATCGAAACGATTGCCAGGAGAACAACCGTGATTGTCTTCTTCATGGCCAACATCCATCCCAGATTGAGTACACGTTCGCTTGTGATTCCGGCGAGTAACAGCAATGCTCGGCGGCCACTTGTCTTCTTGTCGAGGCTCTTCCGCAAGTCACACAATGCCCGCTCCAACCGATACTTCACTGTCCGCGAAGACAGACCGCGCAGCTGAGCGATTTGACTTATGCGCATGGTGTCGAAATAGCGTAGCCGAACCATGTCGTAGAGTTCTGGAGAAAGCGCCATGACTGCGTCGGTTACCGACTTCAGGGCGGCACGATGCTCAACGTCGTCAAGCGCAGACGGCTGGGATTCTTTGGGTGCCCAATCTTCCTCTCGCCGCCGACGCCTTTTTTTTTGGCGATAATCGTGGGCAATACGTCTCGTCAACACAGTTCGAAACCAACTGAAAGTACTGTGAGAATCGCGGGGTGATTCTTCTAATCCAACGAGAAGGCAGTCTTGAACCAAGTCATCGACATCTTCAGCTCTGAGAGAGGAACGAGCCAAATTCCGGAGGAAATCCGTGTGTTTCTCCAGATTCTTGATGTCGTTTGTTGGCTGGCTCAATGCGTTTCCCCGTTGGTCTATAACCAAAGGATGCCACGGTTGATGAAATGGCCAAGAAATTCTTCGATCTTTTGCGGTACCAAGTTATTCTTACCAGTCCATTCCTCCCCGAAGAAGATTGGGCTGTTCCGAATAACCTGGCACTGTAGAGGACAACATGGATCTTCGAGCTTACAATAGAGATGCGTGGAACAACCAAGTATCCCGAGGGTGTCGTTGGACAATCCCAGTATCTGCCGCTGAGACAGAAAAGGCTAAGAACGGCGAATGGTCGGTGGTCCTGACGCCGAAACTCCCTGTGCCCAAGTCTTGGTTCGGCGAGATTCGTGGGCTCAAGATCCTTGGTTTGGCCTCAGCTGGAGGCCAGCAAGGCCCGATTCTCTCCGCCGCAGGCGCCGACGTCACCATCTACGACAATTCGCCCGCTCAACTGGGCCGAGACCAAGAAGTATCCTTGAGAGACCAACTCACGATCAAGACGATTGAAGGGGACATGGCGGATCTTGGAGAAATCGCCAGTGAGAGTTTCGATCTCGTGTTCCATCCCTGTTCGAATGGATACGTCGAGAATGTCAATCCCGTTTGGCGAGAGGCTTTTCGTGTGCTGCGCCCTGGAGGCCATCTCTTGGCGGGATTCTCGAATCCTGACTCATTTATCTTTGATGATCTTCTCATGGAAGAAAAAGGCATCATGGAAGTGCGTTACAAGATTCCATTCAATGAAAAGACTGACCTAGAAAAAAACAGGTTGAAGAAACTTGTGACTGATGGTGAGCCCTTGCTTTGCAGTCACACTTGGACTGACCAGATTGGTGGCCAACTTCGGGCCGGATTCCATCTTGTGGACATGTACGAGGATTCTTGGTCTGAGAGTCCATTAGCTGATTTCATGAGGCTGTTTGTGGCAACTAGGGCCCAAAAACCCCTGTGAAGACAATAAGGATGTGCGAGTGCTGGCGTCGCCCCCCGACCCACGTACTCACAGACCTGTACGCGCGTCTCTGCTAGCTCTATTGAATCAACCGCAAAGGCAGCAATTCCCTTGGCTCCCGGTCTTTACAAGGTAAAGCTCTGGAGGAGCATTTGGAAGTGGTCCAAGGAGTGCAAGAGATCCACGTATTGTCTGGGACAACAACAAGAGGCGGTGTCAACGTAGCCAAGCCTTGAACTTAAAATTGACAATGCATGGTCGCCGGAGTCCGAGGTCCGGCAGGCTTGCATCCAGTCGAGAAGTAGTTTCTAATGCTATGAGGCTTTGGGAACCGAGGACATCGTGAGCGAAAAAGACGACAGCAGCACCCCCGATCAACCGGACAGTGGCCCGCGGCGCACAGATTCAATCCATGTCACAGATCAAGCGGCAACAGTTTACGGCCGTGGGAAAGGACTCCAGTTTGGGCTACAGGGCTCAAAGATCAGCCGTTATCGATTGCTGAGAGAATTGGGGCACGGTGGGCAAGGATTTGTCTATCTCGCGGAGGATGAAAAACTCCACCGACAAGTCGCGCTCAAGGTTCTCCTCGAAGCTGGACGTATGTCGAGTACGGCCAGAATCCGATTTGCGAGAGAAGCGGAAGCCGCAGGAAAACTCGATCATCCCGGCATCGCGCGCGTCTTCGAAATTGGCGAAGAAGACGGTCTGTCTTTCATCGCTTTCGAATACGTTGTCGGCAAGACCTTGGCTGACCACATCAGCGAAACTGCTGATCGAGCTGGGGCAAACAACGCAAGTACGGAAGTACACATTGCATTCTCGAATGACGGGAAGAACGGCACCAAGAAAGAGTCACAATCGACCTCGGGGAGTCGAGGGACATCCAGCGCCGATCGTGATTCGATTATGGGCGCGGCAAGATATATCGAGGATGCGGCAGAGGCCCTGCATGCCGCCCATCAAGTTGGCCTGATTCATCGCGACATAAAACCCGCGAACTTGATGGTAAGGGAGAACGGCACCGCCTGCGTTCTCGACTTCGGTTTGGCAAAAGACCGCGAATCTCTTGACATCAGTCTCACGGAAACAGGCGACCTCATGGGCACACCAGCCTACATGTCTCCTGAACAACTGCTGGCACGAAGACTGCAATTGGATCGTCGCACCGACATCTACTCGCTTGGTGTTACGCTATTCGAAGCATGTACATTGAAGCGGCCATTCACGGGCACGAATCGCCAAGAGCTCTATCAAGCGATTTCGCAGAAAGAGCCCGTCTCCCCTCGCAGTATCAACCCCAAGATTCCCACAGACCTTGCCGCGATCATATTGACTGCCATCGACAAGGATCGCGATCGCCGCTACGCTACCGCACTTGAATTCGCCGAAGATCTGAAACGCTTTCGTGAATTTGAACCGGTCAAAGCCCGGCCTGCGGGGCCATGGGTAAAGTCTGTCCGGTGGATCCAGCGCAATACTCTTGTAGCAGCCTTGTGCTTGGCGACTATCGTCGCGCTGACTGGCGTTGCCGGCGTCTTCTACTTGAAACAGAAAGAAGCACAACAAGAGCGCAACAATGCCAGAGCAGCGCGCAACGAGGCCCAGGAAGAAGCGAGACAGAAAACTGTCGCATTGGCACAGAAGGACGCAGCTCTAGCTGCGAAAACGCTGGCATTGGAGCTCAAAGAGAAAGAGAGGTTGGCAAAAACAAGGGCTCTCGCAGATTTCGAACGTCTCGCGGACGTCAAGAGACTTCAAGAAGCTCTGGAACAAGCCGCAAGCTTGTGGCCCACAAGACCCGACAAGATCGGTGCTATCGACGCCTGGCTCAACGAGTATCGCCCATTGTCCGAAGCACTTCCAACACATGTCAAAGCACTGGATCTTCTGCGTTCGGAAGCATTGCCTTACTCAAGAAAAGACGAGTTGGCTGACCAAGAATCCCATTTTCGAAAACTTGAAGATCTCATTAATGCACAGAATCAAACTCAAAATTTGTTGACGGTTGCGAAGAGCCGTGACCATAAGACCAAGATCCTTGAATCGCTCGCTGCGACGAAAAAGGAAATTGCTACGCTCAAGAACGTGAAACCAAAACGAAGTACATGGCACTTCGGCGGGGACAAAGTCAAACGATGGAAACACAATATCTTGACCAATCTGGTCGCTGATCTGAGAGAATTCAACGACGTCAAACACGGTGCATTCAGCGGCATGGAAAGACGCAGGATATTGGCAAGACGCATCGAGTTAGAAACAATCACCGGCAAGAAGTCACTATGGCGGTCAACATGCGAGGCTATCAGCAATTCAAGAAAGTACGGTGGATTTCAACTCAAACCTCAAATCGGCCTGATCCCCTTGGGAATGGACCCAAACTCCCAGCTCTTCGAGTTTTTGCATTGGGAGACTCACACCAATGCGATTCCGACTCGTGATCAGAATGGACGACTGAGTCTCACGAGCCAAACCGGGATCATCTTCGTGCTTATTCCGGCCGGTGAATGTTGGCTGGGAACTCAAAAGACCAGCAAGAAACGACAGAACTACGACCCTGATTCCCAGCCCGATGAAGAACTCCGGCAGGTCACAATTGACCACCCCTTTTTTATTGCCAAGTACGAAATGACTCAAGGCCAATGGCAACGCTCACCGTCGAACAATTTGAACCCAAGCTACTATGGACCCCAATCCGAAAACCTCCGGTCAAGCACGGCTATCAGTTTGTGCCACCCAGTGGAGCAAGTGAGCTGGCTGGCGTGCGACAGGGTTCTCCGTCGAATTGGACTCAATTTCCCATCAGAGGAGCAGTGGGAGTATGCAGCGCGCGCTGGCACGTCGTCAATTTGGGCAGGGGGCACCAACGACATTCCGAGCATCGTACATTGGGGCAACATCGCCGGTGCCGAGAACAAGGGCATTCTGAGTGCCATTGAATTATCGCTTGCCGACAACTATGTGATCCATGCACCCGTCGGCCAATTCAACGCCAATGGCTTTGGCCTATTCGACGTCTTGGGCAACGTCTGGGAATGGACGTCGACGTCCAACGGGCGCGGCTATCGAGTCTACCGTGGCGGTGGGTACAGTAACCCTGCAAAGACGGCCCGCATTGCCAACCGGCGTATTCGCGCTGAATCGAGACGAAGCAACCGATTGGGCTTGCGGCCCATTTGTCGCGTTCAAGAGTGACTGTGAGAACTTGGAGTCTCATGGGGCCAACAACATTCTGATGCCATTCGAACCAGACGGCAGCGGACTGCTTTCATAAAACTGAATGTAGACATGAACTCCAGCCAAAAAGACGTTCTGACGCGAGACATTAGGAACAGTGAGTGAACCAAGAGCATCGTAGCCGAAATTCCCGGAGTCGATGAGATTGTTAGAGTCAATGGCGATCAACAAGGGAAAGCCATAGATCAAGATATTGGCGGGTGCCAAACTGACACCGTAGATCCCCAATCCCCCGGGAGTTGCCCCGGAGCAGTCGAGAACACCTGAAAGAGCATTAGGATTTCCCCCGGCAGGAAGCCACCTCTGCTTGATTGTGTTCGTCCCCAAATCTGATCGATAGCTTAGGACCGGCAATGTTGGTGAATAGAATACTCGGACGCTGCCTTCGCTGCCGCTGCTCGTGACGTCCACGCCGTAAGCACCGACGACGAAGTCGGAAAAACCATCGCCGTTGACATCACCGCCACCGCCCACGGCGTGCCCAAAAAAATCTCCGGCGGAATCACCGGAAAGAGAGTGGAGTATGGAACCATCCGAGCCGGAATAGACCCGCGCTTGTCCGGAATTCACTCCGGTGACATTGGCATGAAAAGCACCGGCAATCACGTCTGCGAAGCCATCGCCGTTGACATCGCCAGCTTCGCTCACGTCTCGGCCGAGATAGATGCCAGTCGTGCCAATGAATGTGTAGAGGATTGAGCCGTCCGCGCCCGAAAGAACTCGCACACTGCCGCTGTCCGGGCCATTGATGTCATCTCTCATCGCGCCGACGACGACGTCTGCGAATCCATCATCATTCACATCACCAGCCGCGCTCACGCTCGTACCAAAAAAGTCTCCGGCGTCGTCGCCGTCAAATGAATAGAGCGTCGAGCCATCGACTCCCGAAACAACGCGCGCGTTGCCAGAGCTGGTCCCGTTGTTGTCGTCACTCCAAGCGCCAATG
>JAJRYU010000042.1 GCA_024275615.1 Planctomycetota bacterium | reverse complement strand
GCCTGTTTAAGGTCGCGCCGGACCACATCATTCACTCTCGCAACGGCATGACTTTCGATCACGTCGTTGCCCACCCCAAGACAAAATCGGAAACGATTCGTTTTGCTTTTGTCGGTTCAGTCATTCCCACAAAGGGCGTTCATGTCCTGGTGGACGCAGCGAAGAAGCTGCAACAACGAAGCGGATTCCAAGTGGACATCTATGGCGCTCCCAATCGCTGGACCGTGGACTACGAAAAAGAGCTGCACGCATCAGCAGCAGGCTGCGACAAGATTGTCTTCCATGGTCGCTTCGACAACAAACAGATCGGCAAAGTACTGAGCAATGTTGATGTCTTAGTCGTGCCCTCCATTTGGTATGAAAATGCCCCCCTCACTCTCAACGAAGCTTCCATGACCAGAACTCCCGTTTTGGCTTCTGATCGTGGTGGCATGCTTGAGTTCGTCCGTGACAACAAGTACGGCAGAACATTCAAATTGGGGGATGCGGCAGATTTGGCCCGGGAAATGGCCCAATTGCTGGACGATCCTAGCCAGATTCCAGCGATGGCAGAAAGCGATGTTTACATCAAACCGGTGGCTGTCAACGCCAAGGAACTTCTTGGCTATTACGAAGAACTTGTCGCCGGAAAACCAATCAATCCGCTTGGTGTTTGACCTACGAGCTAGAAAACGGAATGATGCCTCCTGAGTGCCTGGAGACGCGCAATCAAGGGTTGACATGATTCGACTGAACATCATTGAAGACGGTGACACGCAGGGCAGGGTTTTTGCCGGAACAAGTGTAGTCGTAGGACGCTCACGAAGTTGCGATCTCACGTTTCGCTCCGCCAGCTTTCTTTCTCGCCAACACTGTTGCTTTCGTATTCAAGACGGCACACTCAAGCTGGAAGATATGAAGAGCCGCAACGGCATGCGTTTGAACGGCAAGGCATTTAACTCCGGTGAAATCGAAGTGGGTGACGAGGTTGAGCTCGGTGACATCATCATCGAGTTGGTGAGCTTCGGGCCGGATGAGGGCGAGCCGGTCGCAGTGAAGCCCTGCCGACATTGTCACGAACTTATCCCAGCAGAAATGAACCAATGCCCCAAATGCGATGGCGTGGTCGCGCCACGGAAGCGGCAAACTCTCGATCGCCGGCAACTCCCAGGATATCTTCTGAAGCGACGTTTGGGAGCGGGTGGCATGGGTGTTGTCTTTGAGGCCGTACGTGAAGACGACGATAGGACGTGCGCCATCAAGATCTTGAAGCCCCACTTGGCCCGTAATCCTGCCTATATCATGCGCTTCATTGAAGAAACTCGCGTCTTGACGATGTTGCGCCACCCTCATATTGTGGAAATTTATGGACGAGGAGCTGAAGGCGGTTTGACTTGGATCGACATGGAGTTGGTGGCAGGGGAAAGTGTGCGCCACGAGATTAGACGGGAAGGTCACTTAGAAGAGAAACGTTCTTTGCGCATCGTTTGGGACATGGCTCTTGCCCTCGATTTCGCCGCTAAGACCAAGATCATTCATGGCGATGTCAAACCAAGCAACTTCCTGTTGGACAACTTGGGCGGCGTCAAACTCTGTGACTTCGGTCTAGCGAAGCTGTTCAATTTTTCGAATCCAGCTCTTCCTGGTTTCACCGCTGGTTCTTCAGGCAAGAAAGG
>JAJRYU010000505.1 GCA_024275615.1 Planctomycetota bacterium | reverse complement strand
TCTTGGAATCGTCAGCCTTCTCCAGGTCGGCCTCGATGGCAGCCAACGTGGCGTGAATTTTCTTGCGCCCTCTTATTTCAATCGCGAAATCCCGTACCCGATCACGTTCGGCATAGGGCAATGCTCGAGCTTGAAGTTCACGCAGGTATTCCTGATGGTCAGTCAAGCGTTCAACTAGGTAGCCATATTTCGTTTGCCAAGCCAAGAGTTGGTCGACAAGGTTGGGCGCCGCAGGAAAGAGGGCATCCGCAGCTACTTGGGCTTTCTGTACGCGCTTGACATCTGCCAACCTCTAATAGTTTGCCAAAGCCGCTTCTTTTTCTTTGCGCTCTTTTGTCTCCTTTTCGAGCGCGGCTGTTCGCTCTCCGAGCGCCGAGCGTTCCCGAGCAAGCGCTGCAGTTTTCTGCTTGGTTTCGCGTTCAGCCAAGTCCTGTGCCTTCCTCGCGTCTTCCCCTTTGACGTAAAACACGATGGCGAGGGCGATCAGCGCAAGTATAGCCACACTGCCAATCGAAGCGACTGCCGGATTCCGCTGTACCCACCGAACACTTTTTACCCACGGGCCTGCTGGCCGTGCGTGTACCGGTTCATATTCCCGTAGACGGCGCAGATCTTCAGCAAACTCGGACGCCGTGGCGTAGCGTCGATCCGGGTCCTTATCGATGGCAGTTAAGATGATCGCCGACAAGTCTTTCGGAATGTTAGGGTTAATACGGTGCGGCGCCACAGGCTCATCATTGGTTATCGCATTATAAAGCGCTTGGCGATTCTCGCCGGAAAACGGGCGCTGCAAGGTGCAGGATTCGTAAAGTGTCACGCCCAGGGAATAAATATCAGTGCGCCGGTCGAGCAGGGATATTTTGCCCTGTAGTTGTTCCGGAGACATGTAGGCTGGTGTCCCCAAAATGTCTCCCGACTGGGTCAAGGTCATGCCGAATGACTCTTCATCCTTCGCGAGACCAAAGTCGAGAATGCAAGCTGACCCATCCTCTCTGACCATCAGATTGGCGGGCTTTATGTCCCGATGAACAAGACCAACGTCATGGGCAGCTGCCAAGGCTAGGGCTGTACTTTCGATGTAACCCACCGTATCGAAAATGGCTGAACGATCCGCACTTGTGGATGAACGAGTCGAAGTTTCATGAAGTTCGTCTTCGCCAAGGGAAGATCCTGATTCGTCTTCGAAATCAAAATGGAATTCCGTACACCCCTCGATTCCCGCGCCTTTGGCCGCGGTTTCAGCAATCAGCGAACTGAGCGTCTTGCCGCGGACATATTCGAAGGCTATGAATTCCAATCCCCCATCGCTGCCGACCTCGAAGACTCGCGCAATGCCTGGATGATCGAGCTTTCCAGCGGTCTCCGCTTCCCGTTGAAATCGCAATCGCGCGGATTCAGAAAGTCGAACTCCTTCCAAGATAATCTTCAGGGCGACATGCCGTTGAATTCTGTCATCCTTGGCCAAATAGACATAACCTTGTCCTCCGTGCCCAAGTTCCTTCTCAAGAATATAGCGCCCGATTCTTCGTCCACGCAGCCCGATCTCTCCCGGCCTCTGCGCCAGCTCCTCATCTTGAGAAGATTGCCCAGGATTCTTGCCGCCCTGGCCCGCCATGGGCTTGGTCTCTTCGTTTTCGGGATCCATATGCTCTGTTCCTAACGAACCGCCATGAGAGCTCAGACTCAAGAATCAATCAAGCATCACTCTAGCATAATTACCAAAGCTCAATCGAATGTCACCGAACGCTTGGATTGCCAACCCCAATACCTCGATACGAGAATCCGCGAGACCTCAGGCCTGCATCATCACCTAGCATTGGGAACCTATCCTGAGTACAGAGGCGATAGAACACCTGGAAATGATCAACCCTTGGAAAGGACTTTGTCCTTGTTCTTGTCCCACCACTTGTTGAGCTCGCGAATCTTGGCGAGGACTTTGGCGGAACTGGCGTCCGGATCTAGGGAGATGGAACGAGCCATGAGTTTTTCGAGCGCGGCGATAGCTGTTTCTCTCAGCACGTAGTCTTCGCTCTTTAGCACGGGAATGATCTCAGGGATGGCCCAACGGGCATCCATATCCATCAAGTTGGTGAGGGCCGTCGAACGGACGTAGTCGGCAGGATCTTTGAGAAGGTCGACCATGGCTATTTCCACACCTCGATCCTTGAACTCACCCAAGTCAACCGCCGCAGCGAATCGCTTGGGACCATCCTTGCTCTTGAGTTGATCGAGTAGACCTTGGCGTCTCTTCGCTTTCGCCGGATCCAGGGCCACATCCAAAGCCGGGTTGACTTCACCGGATCCGGGTGTGCTGGTCGATGAGTTGCCTGCAGAAACACCGTTTTCCTCAATGGAATCAACCCGATCGTTGAGAAGCCCAATGTTCTCTTCAACCTCCAAGACCTTGGACATTGCCCTTTCGAGATCGGGCACGAGTTTCTGATGGGTAAATGTCGAGCTTTCTTCCATGAAGTTCTTGTTGGCGGCTTTCAAAGCGGCAAGTTCTTTGCCTTGAGTTTCTTGCTCACTGCGCAGCTCATCACCAAGCCCATCAAAGCTGTGGCGCATTTTGCGGACGGCATCACCGTTATCGTGGATTCCTTGAAACGCCCTAGCCAATTTGCCTGACCTGCCGTCAAGACCGGGGCTTTCTTCGAGGTCCCGTTCAATGACTTCGAGTCGGCGGTGGGAATCTGTTTTGAGATCGGAAACTGCTGTCTCAAGCCTTTGCAACTGGCGCGTGACACTCTCCGCTTCACCTTTGCCAAGAATCGCATCGCCCCAAATTGCCATGACAACAGCACCAATTCCCAAACCGAGCAAGAGGGAGACGGAAGCTGTGGCGTAACTCACGCGCCCTCCCGGTTTTGCTGCCTTCGGGCGGCACTTTTCGTGATAGATCTTACCGCCTTCAATGGTGATTGTGTTGTCTGCGATGTCTTTGAGCGGGATGCTCTCGTGGCATTCATCGCAAAAGTAGATCTTCATGATTCCCTACCTATATACTCGAGGCCGTTGCTTTCCAGCCTGCTCGCTTTCTCGGGCTGACGTCCCTCTCAAGAGACGCATATCTTCGCCGATGTACTAGCAGAAATCGCAAAGTTTGCCGAAACAGAAGTCTTCGCTCTTGGATTTCCAGCGAACCTGCCATTTCTAACTATAGTGGGAATAGGGGGGCTGAGGAAAGGAGCATCTGATTTATGGGGCACAACTTGCGTCTCGTCTGAGCGATTTCCGACCTGGTGGCGGATTTAGGTCGGCCAGACCAAAAAGGGCCTTAGGAACGGCGTTTTTGTTGATGCCTTGACTGCAGGAGACAAACGGCCACGATCACGAAAGACGTGCCCCAGAAAACGCCAACCCAACTCCAGAATCCCATCTGCTAATCCTAGCTTGAGGAGAAAAACTCCCCATGACATTCGCAAGCCGGACCACCATGGTCCGGTTGACGACAATCTTACGAAGCAAACCGCATTCTCAAGAGACGATCTCTATGATTTGCTAAGAAAATACGATGTTCACTTTTTCGTGACCGACGGGCGGTACATGAGGCGCTTTTTCTCCTTCGTCCACCACGACGTCCATTTATTGATCCCAACTTGGCGACTTTCCTTGTCGGCGGCAAACCGATAGTTGAAATCACGTCCTGTTTGGGTCTTCAAGATTTGAATCGCCTTGAATCGAAAGCGGCGATCCGGGCTATTGAGAAAGTTGATCAGCACAGGGACTGCCGTGGTGTCTCCCTGATTCAGCAAACCAGCCGCCGCTTCATAACGCACGAT
>JAJRYU010000504.1 GCA_024275615.1 Planctomycetota bacterium | reverse complement strand
CAACAGCGATCTGGGAGAAGTTTTTGAGCAGGGAAATGAGCGTCGAATTCTCGATCTTGGTGTAGTTCTTTGGAAGGACACCCTTGAGTTCTTCGTTTTCCGCCTCAACAGCCTTCATCGCATCGTTGATCGCCTTGCCAATATTGTCTCCTTCTGGCAATGACAGCAAATGCGAGAACCGTGCTTTTGGTGGGAGATACATCACACCCTTTGCCTGATAATCCTCCTTGCCAATCTTCCGCCGCCCGGACCCTTTGCCTTTGAGCTTCTTTTCAGCCAGAGTGAATCGATGATCGGCATACCGCAGGAAGATCAAACCCAGAACAGGTGTGGCATATTCGGACGATTTGAGGTCCGAGTTCGCCCTGAATTCATCGGCGGCGTCCCAAAGCCGTCGTTCCGTATCTGAATGATTGTTTGCCATGTTGCTTTGCCAATTCCGTTTTCAGCACAGTTGTTGCCTCATCACTGCAATCAGTTTACAATTTTGGAAATGGCGAAACAAGCAGGCGACATAATATGACTATCTTCGGAAAAAAGATCAGAGAACTCAGGAAGGCAAATGGCTGGACGCTACGGGATCTAGCTCCCAAAGTCGGTGTTGGCTTCACTTACCTGAGCAAGGTCGAGAACGGTCGGCTGGACTTTGGCGATTATCCGTCCGAAGCCCTCATTCATCGACTAGCAGACGCTTTGGATGCCGACGAGCAGGAGTTGCTGCTGCTGGCTGACAAAGTACCGCAACAGATCATGAAGCGAGTCAAAGAACGACCAGAAGCCTTTCTGCAACTAGCCAATCTTGATGACAGGACGCTGGATGGGCTGCTTGCCAGCATCAAATCGAGCAGGCGGAAGAAGCGGCGATCCAGATGAGAGTTGTACTTTCCCAGCACAAAAAGCACTAGGAGTACATGCAGTGGTCTGGGGAATTTGTTTCCACGGACATTGACGTTAGGAAGGCAATTCGCCATCGATCTCCAACCGACCCTTGAGGACAATGCTGATGATTGAGAAACTCCAACGCATCAAACTGCGGGAAGTATGGAAACACGAAGCCCACGACTTCACGCAATGGTTGGAAGAAAATATTGACGTGCTGAATGATGTGATCGACTTGAATTTGTCGAATGCCGAACGAGAAAAGGCAGCAGGTGCTTTCAGCGTCGATTTGGTGGCCGAAGATGACATGGGAAACACGGTCGTCATCGAGAACCAACTTGAAAAAAGCAACCATGACCACCTTGGCAAAGTCATAACTTATCTAACAGCCATCGGGGCGAAAGTTGCTATTTGGATCGTGGCTGATCCTCGACCGGAACATGTTGGTGCCATAGCTTGGCTGAACGAGTCCAGTTCTGCGTCGTTCTATCTCCTCAAAGTTGAAGCGATCAAGATCGGTGATTCTTCACCGGCACCTCTATTGACACTCATTGTTGGCCCCAGCGACGAGGGGCAGGAGATTGGCAAGAAGAAAAAGGAAATTGCAGAACGCCATATCCTTCGACAGGAGTTTTGGAAGGGTCTGCTGGAACGAGCAAAGGCAAAGACAAAACTGCACACTGGCATCTCACCCAGCCAGTACAATTGGATCGGCACTGGTGCTGGCAAAAGTGGCCTTGGTTATAACTATGCCCTAACACAACATGCGTCCACGGTCGAATTGTACATCGACCGTGGAAAGGAGTGCAAAGAGGAGAACGAAAAGATCTTTGATGCTCTGCATAAACATCGACAGGAAATCGAGGAGTCGTTTGGCGAATCACTGGAATGGGAACGTCTTGACACAAAGCGAGCGTGCCGCATTGTCAAACGGTTTTCAATCGGCGGCTACCGTGATGATGAGGACAAGTGGCCTCAAATTCAGGAGAAGATGATTGAAGCGATGGTGAAATTGGAAAAAGCACTCGGGTCGCACATTGCGAAACTGAAAATCGGTGCGTAGCCCCGATGGCAAGCGTCGGTGATATCCCAACAATCCCTGGCGAACTGTTCGCCAAGTTGCAAACCAGCTTCTACTCCGACTCCAAAGATGCGGCTTTCAAGGCGTTGGGGGTGAGTGAACAACACCAAGTCCCACAAAGGAACGGCAATGACATCCTCTCCCATCATTCTAAACTCGCTCGTTGACACTGGCCATCGTCTCGCTCGCATTCAGGCCAAGCCAAACGATCCGAAGGACGAGGCAT
>JAJRYU010000041.1 GCA_024275615.1 Planctomycetota bacterium | reverse complement strand
GATCCGGCAAAAGCTTCTTGGGCCAACAGTGCAACCACAAGGAGACTTTCGGCATCCGTCAATGCCAAGTCTTTGCGGAACTTGACCAAGGGGAATCTCTCTGGATGCTCAGTCGCCGCCAACCTTGAATCCAACTGTTGCCAACATTCTTCCAAGCGGGCCTGAATTGTCGCTTGTGATTCCATGGGTTCACCCAGCAGTTCCCGCCAAATGCCGAGATCGAAAGCCTTGGCGGCTCGATATTGTGTCTCTTCCACGAGCCTTGTGAACGCCAGAAAGTACTCTGTCGCGTCAGCAAAAGGACGGATCAGCGCATTCCTTGAGGAATTGTCTTGCCCACTCAGACGTTGGAAGAGCCGTGTGTCCATGGCGAATAGGAGGTCGAGTAATTCTTCCGGCTCGTCTTCTGGGTCGCGGTAAACCAGCAAAGAACCCAGGTGTCGGAGGGTCGTGTGGGCGGCCAGAAGATTGGCCAGTTGTGCCAGTTCGAAGGTGGAGTCTGCAAGTATCCACAACAGATCACGGCCACTCATGAAGTGTTCACTGTGTTGGACCCGTTGACGAAAAAGGACAAGGAGTAGGGCGACTTCTTCTGCCGTCAAAACTGCGCCATCAGTGGCCATTCGGCACATGCGTTGCCAAGCCTTGGGGCGTATTGTTGCCAGCAAGTTAAAGAGCTGGCGGCGTTTCTTGTTTTTCCTGTGGATGAACCGAGCCCGATTATGAATTCGGAGTTCATCGGCAAAAAGAACTCTCAGATCCTCGAGATCCTCGACAATGTCCAGCAATTCTTGCAGCCGGCCCAAGGGTTTCGGGTTGATCTTCTGGTTCGCTTGGTTGGTTGATTCGCGCATAATTCTCTGCCAGTCAATAGGTGTTGGCCTGCTACTTGTACGGACGAGATTTGTGACCTGACGGACCCGATGTTTTCCAAATGAGTAATTGTCCGTAGGCTTTTGCTGCCAAAGCACTTAGAGTCTTGCTACCAAGTATGACTGTCCTCGGCGCTTCTTGGGCCGCAAGGTGAGGGCTTAAGGTGCTTGTGGGTAAAGGGTTAGCGTCATGAGTGAACTACTGCGTCTGATTGAGACGACAAAATCTGAACTGCAGCTCACCAATGCTGTCCTAGCCGGAAGCACTGGCGCGGTTTCGGAATTCATCGCCGAAAACCTCATCGAAATTGCCGACAATATCAGCGAATTTGACGATGGCGAAAAAAGCGAATTGTTGCAACGTCTGGATGCTGAGCAACTCGCAGATTTTCTCGAAGAATTAGACGAATCCGAACAGCCCTTTTTCCTTGATCTCCTCAAAGGCGACGCCCGTCTCCCCGAGGTGATGAGCGAGATGAAGGATGATGACATCGCCGACATTGTTGACGAAGTCAGTGAGCAGGAGCGGGAGCAGCTCCTCGAAAACTTGCCCAAAGAGCGCGCCGAAATTATCCGTGAGTTGGCGAAGTATGCCCCCGACACGGCCGGCGGCTTGATGACCACCGAGTTCTTGGCTGTTGAAAAGAATGCAACGGTGCGTGAGGTGAAGGATAAGATTCGCGAGCAAGGCGATCTTGAATCCATCAACAACATCTTCGTCACCCACGGCGAGCGTTTGCTCGGTGTGTTTTCTGTGCGCGAGCTGATCTTGGCGGAAAACAGCGATGAAGTGGGCGGTTTCATGGAGAGCGACGTCATTAGTATTGACGCCGATGAAGATGCGGAAGAATGCTATCGCATCATGGAAACCTATCACCTGTCTTCGTTGCCGGTCGTTGATCAGTATCACGATTTGTTGGGCATCGTTACCTTCGATGATGTCTTGACTGTGGGCGAGGAAGAGGCAAGCGAAGACGTGTTCAAGATGGCGGGTTCCGCAGACCTTCACCCCACCCGAGACACGGTTCTTGGCCGGGTAAGAAAGCGTATTCCCTGGCTGCTTGTTTCTGTCGTGGGCGGATTCGGTGCAGCCTTTGTTATGGGACTTTTTGGCTTGGATAGGGTGGTGAGCGAGATCACCATGTTCTTGCCCTTGATCCTCATGCTCGGAGGAAATATCGCGACCCAATCGTCGGCGACCATGGTGCGCGGTTTCGCCACCGGCGAGGTTGATGCTGAACGCATTTCCAAAGTCATCGGTGGGGAAGTTCTTGTTGGATTGATCGTCGGGGGAATTTGTTCCCTACTTGGGTGTATTCTGGTCTATCTCATTGACCAAAGAAACAGTATCGGCATGGCCGCCGTTGTCTTGTCGAGCGTTGTTTCTCTTTCCTTGCTGGCGTCTTTGTTGGGGACATTGATTCCCACGGCATGCCAACGTCTGAAAGTTGACCCGGCGATTTCTGCAGGCCCGTTTATTACCATGCTCATTGACATGACGGGGTCAGCTGTCTACCTGGGATTCTACATTGCCTACGGCCTAAACAAATGACTGTGGCCGACTGTGTTCTGACGGCTGACTGGGTCGTTCCCGTTTCCTCGCCGCCGTTTTCGAATGGCTGGGTAGCCGTTACTGGTGGTTCCATTGCCGCCCTTGGCCAAGGGCCTCCACCGCCGTCAAACCAAGTCAAGAATTACCAAGGCAACGTGCTCATTCCAGGCCTCATCAATGCCCATGCCCATTTGGGTTGCTCGTTCCTAGAAAAGCAAGCCAGGGGACTAGGTTTTCTGGATTGGTTAAGTGGCAACATTACCCCCCAAGTCATCGACGCCTACTTAGGGCCTGAGGCAGCAAACAAGAGGTCCTTTGTCGAGGCGCACGCCCAGCGAGCCGTCCTGGCCATGGCGAATTCCGGCGTCACCACTGTCGTTGACAGTTTTTTCGATTCAGTGGGGTTTGACGCTCTGTGTGCAGCAGGTCTTCGTGGAATTTTTTGCCGGGAGTACTTCGGTTCCAGGGACGAAGACTTGGCGCGCTACGTCGCGGCGATGAAAGACCGGACCACTCAAGATGCCCAGCGTTTCTCCAGGGACAATCTCTCTTTTGGGTTGGCGCCGCACGCCCTCTACACGTGCCCGCGTGATGTCCTGGTCGAGGTCTTCGGCATGGCCAAAGACAAGAATCTGCCAGTGTCCATTCATGTCGCCGAAAGCGCTGAGGAGTTTGCGTTTTTTACTGAAGGTCGAGGCCCGATGGTGGAGCTATTTGCTCCCGGGGAAAAGAAAGAGCGCTACGAGTTCGGCAAGACTCCTATCAAGATGATGCACGACCTCGGGCTTCTTGGTCCCGGCGTTATCCTCGTGCACATGGTCCATGTCAACGAGGAGGACTTGGATCTTGTGGCGCAAAGCGGTGCTGGCGTGGTTCATTGTCCGGGTTCGAATGCTACTTTGTCGGTGGGCACGGCGCCCGTAGCTCAAATGCTGAAACGAGGGATTCCTCTAGCCATCGGTACCGATAGTTGGGCCAGCAACCTGAGCATGAACCTCTTTGATGAAATGCGTTTGGCGCTCACAAACCAGAATGTCCAGGCGAGCGCAGATCCTCTGGATGCAAAAAGCGTGCTGACTATGGCGACTTTGGGTGCAGCAGAGGTTTGTGGCATGGGTCACGAGATCGGCAGCCTCGAGGTTGGCAAGAAGGCGGACATGGCGGTCGTTTCCGTGCCGGACTCTCGCTGCCAAAAAATCGATGGCGATAACATCTTTGAACACCTCATGGCAGAAGAGTGTTCGCTAGTCTCTTCTTGGATCTCAGGGAAGAGACAGCGATGATGAGTGCTTTTCTCACTTGAGTTTGCCAAGATGCAGTGATGGATGCTTCTGGATACTCGGATTTGTTGTGAGCCATGGACGAGAAACCTCAACCCAAAAAACTCAAGAAGTGGGTGAAGCGAACCGCCTTGCTGGTTGTGGTTGTCTTCTTGCCTCAAGTCTTCTGGCAGCTTCACGTTGTTGAGGGCCCGAGCATGTGGCCCATGTTCAATGACAGCACTGAAGAGGAGTGGGTTATCTCCGTTAGAAGTTGGCTCGATCGAGAACCCGAAATCTACGATGTTCTGGTTATCGAAGATCCGGAAGATACAAGCCGCCAAGTGGTGAAGCGTGTTGTTGCCTTGCCCGGAGACCGGCCGAATATTATTGACGGAGATTTGCGGGTTCGGTCTTTTGGTTTGGATGAAGAGTGGTATCTCCGCCGGACCCTCGAGCAGATTATCGCCACACGAGTTCGATTCGAAGACCTGGCGCACATGAGACAAAGAACACGAGGCAGAGGATTCGAGATTGTCGACGATCATCGCCGCTGCATCGTGCCGCTCAAGGGATCTTGTTCCATTGCCGACCAAGGGTCCTTTCTCAAACTTGATGGTCCCGGTGGTGATTGCGTTCTGCGCATACCGGAGCTGAACATCGTCGATGACCACAAGTCGCAAACGGCCCGAATCGTTACTGGCAAGAATATCGTCCGTGACCTCATTCTCACTTTTTCCCTTTACGACTTGGCGTCGGCAAAGGAAGGAGTTGCCTTCGAAATCCAGCACTGGTGCACCCCCGGAAATTTACCAGCAGCAAGTTTGAGTTTGATCGTTGCAGGCGACAACCTGCGGGTCTTGACTGTCGAAGGTGACACAGAGCCCGTGACACGGACTCTCCCCTTGGCCGACGATTTGGAATTCCGTTGGGTCTTGGTGGACGACGTTCAAGCCCTGCTGGTGCGCGAAACGGACCAAGAGGAGGGCTTTAAAGTCCTCGACAAGGGGCATCGTACACCGACTTCGAGGGCTAGTGAAAGCTATCTAAAGCTATTGTCCAAAGGTGGTTCCGTCATTTTGTCCCGCCTTGACATCGATCGGGACTTCCACTACACTTCGGTCACCGATAAGGCGGAACCACGAACGGGTGCGCGTATGTTAGGTGATTCCCAGGTTGTCCGAGGCAAGTATTACTTGTTGGGTGACAATAGCCCTGAGAGTCGCGATAGTCGGCATTGGCGCGAGCCGGAGCCCTATCAAGTCTTAGGGCGCCCGATTTTTGTGGTTTGGCCGTGGAGCCGGATGCGAGTACTCCCCTAGTCTTGTCATTAGATCGTGGTCGTCGATCGGTCGGATTTCAAGTGCGGGGGTGGAGGTCATTAGTTTATGGGTAGTTGGCTCGAACGGCAAAAGGCAGATCCCATTCCATGGCTCATGGAAAAGGCCTGTGCGCCCATTCGGTATCGGATCCAAACCGAAATCCAAGGCCTATCCGCAGACGATGTGGACGTCGCGGAAGCGCGTGACGAAACTTATAAGTACAAGCGTCCCTATTCGGTTTCGACCACCCAGAGTGATGATGGTACGTGGTTCACATCCCTAGCTGGGTTTGATCATCTCAATGTCAACAGGCAACGGGGTCCTGGCACGTTGTTTCAGTATCGCGCCCTGGTCGAATATGGCTGGGGTACTGACCACCCCATCGTGTGGCGTACTTCCGAGTTGCTCCAAGGTCTGCTGTGGGAAGATGCGAGCGTCGATCTGTGCGAACTCAAGGGCTATTGCGGTGGCGATCCCGCAGTTGAGAAGTATTTGCGCAAGATGCTGTCGCGCCGGGCTCTCGCTCTTTTGTCACGGTCAAACCTCAACGATGATATTGGTGTCAAACGGAAGACGACAGAGGTCCTTGATCAACTCGATGCCTTCTACCAGGGAGACGTTCACCAAAAGATCTATACAGGTGAGTTGGTGCGAGAAAAGGAGACCGAGGAGGGGCCGATTGATGAAGTGTGCGCTGTCATTTCGCCTGACGCTCTGCGCCCCGAACATTGGTTATTCATGCTCTTCGGGCGCAATCCTGGCCTGAAGTCAGACGAGCGGGCCAAAGAGATTCTTGGCCGCGTGGTGGCCTACATGTTTTCCCATCCTCACCCAGAGGTGGAAGTCCTCGAAGTCGGTGGCAAGGTATTTGACCGCTACATGGAATTCACCATTCGCAACTTGGATCAACAGGACTACCAAGAGCAAAAGCTTGTTGGTCGACTTCTTCAAGAATTGGAGTTCTTGGCGCGAGCCGGAGTCTTGGAGAGTGTGCCCAAGGCCA
This sequence comes from Planctomycetota bacterium, assembly GCA_024275615.1. Classification (GTDB taxonomy): domain Bacteria; phylum Planctomycetota; family DRQF01; genus S139-23. Next base: position 2,504 of record JAJRYU010000041.1, on the reverse strand, counting down.
AAGCGCTCTTGGAGTGGTTGATCGGCCTCCAAGATGAAGAGGGTGTGGTGCGCGCCGAAGAATTCATCGAAAAAGCCGGCCACCGTTTGGACTATTCCTATTTCCCCCTGGAAGACAATTGGCGCGGCAAACACAAGAAGTTCACTGACGTCACATTCCGACTTTTACTCATCCTGTCGATTCTAGACGGCAAATCCTGAGTTCCTGGCCCTCGTTTTGCTAGGGATGATCATGCTGGTACTCAAGCGGAATGTGCCTAAGAGTATTGCTGGCCACAGGTTAAAATTGCAGTCGACGGCGGAAGTTCTTAAATCGAACGATTTCTGCGGAACTGTAGCTCTTGCTCAGGGTTAGACTGACAACATGAGCCAAAAGTACCTCGAAGATTTTGACGTGCAGCTCATGTTGCGAGTGCGCGCGGGCGATCACGATGCTTTCGCGGCCCTCGTTGAACGGCACACGGCGATGTTGGTGAGTTTCATGTATCGCTACGTGGGATGCAGGATTACCGGTGAAGATCTGGCGCAAGATGTTTTCATGCGTGTTTTTCGCGCTGCTCCCAAGTACGAACCCAAGGCCCGTTTTAAGACGTGGCTGCTCACCATCGCCACCAATATTTGCCTCAACCGCAAACGGTGGGAAAAGCATCGTACTCATGTGTCGCTCGGGCCGATTGACGACGATGGGTCGAGGGGTGGCGGGCAAATCGATGTCGGTGCAGAAAAACCGGATGCGTCCATGGAAGTAGAAGAACTACGAGAACAGGTGAGAGCGGCTATTGCAGCCTTACCCGAGAAGCAAAGAGTTGCCATCTTGCTGCGTCGATATGAGCAATTGTCCTATGCTGAAATCGCTTCAAGCCTTGGGCTCTCGTTAATGGCAGTGAAATCCTTGCTCAACCGGGCCAAGGATGGTTTGCGCGAACGGCTCAGTCGTGAACTCGAAGATTGGTATCCCGCGGACCACGCCGCAACCGGCGGATCGCAAAAGGGGACTGGATGATGACCGAGAAATTTGGTGGTTTTGGTGCCTCAATGGGGCCGGGTGATGGCGATGGCGTGAAGGACTCCGTCGAAGACCAAGCACTTTGGCAACTCTTGGGAGTGCTTGACGATGTCGAGCCGAGTTCGGGTTTTGCTGAACGCCTAAAGCGTGGACTCAAGGCCGAGCCAATCGCCGTGAGGCCTTGGTATCGGCGCGGTTGGATTCCAGCCGCCGCAGCGGTCTTGATGATCGCCATCGCTATTCCCTTTGCCCTGGATGGTAATAAAGGGAAAGAGGTGTCACCTACAATCGACGACGTTGCCGAATATCAAGGAGTCATGGACCTTCTTGATGGACTCAGCGATGCCGATGTGCTTGTCCTTGAAGCCAATGAAGCGGAAACCGTTCAAACCGATTGGTTTGGTGGTTGATAACAATGAACGTGACGAATCTTCGACATCTCTGGCTCGTTCTTTTGGTTCTTCTGTTCATAGCCTCCTCTGTGCCCGGACAAAGGGATCGAGGTGGCCGTTCATGGATACGTTTGGATCCAAAGCAACGGGAAGCACGACATAAGTTTGTGAAGGATGTCGTTTCTGAGCTCAGAAAGAGCGTGGGTGGCAAGATAGAAGAAGAGAAGCTTTCCCGGTTCGAAGGTATGGCACGTTCGGTCGTGCGTGGCCTGTCGCGCCAGGATTTTCTCGCTCTACGGTCAAAACCGATTGCCGAACAAGTCAAGACCGTGGCGACGACTTGGAGCCGGAGCAGAGAAGTTGCCGCGAAGAAATTCATCAAGAAGCAGACACCTGAGGTCGCTCGGGAGTTGGCAGCGCTGACGCCGTCAGCGCGAGACCGTCGGATAGCTGAATTGAAAATCCTGGCGACACTTGAGCGCGCCATTGCCTCGGCTGAGAAGCATCAAGTCATTCAGCCCGAGGAATCTGATCGGCTTCGAGGCCTCAATTCTGCTGAACAATTGGCTGAATCTCGGAAGCTCAGCCGCCTGGTGTTTTTCGCAATGCACGGTGAAGAAATTGATAGCAAGGAAAAAGCTCGATTGGAGAGCCTGAGCGCACATCAGTTCTGGCGTGACCGGGCTGTACGACGCTACCAACTCTTGCGCCATATCAACGTCAAAGAACTGGAGAGACTCAGGCGGCTCGACCGCAGGAATCGCATGCAGTTCTTCAAAGCCTTGCGCAGCGGCAAAGGTCTTGGTGCCTTCGTCGAAAATGGGACTCTTGATGCCAAGACCGCCAAGAATTGGGCCGGTATGGCGGCGCACGATAGGCGCCGGCTTGTTCGCGACTTGATGCGGGTGTATTTACCTCAGACCGGCAAAAGTCTTCATCCGTCGCGCAAGCAATTGTCCAAACTGAGCCATGAAGAGAGAAGACAGCTCTTCATGATGAATCCGTCCGAACGCCTCAAGTTCCTCAAGCAGAAGTTTCCCCAAGAGAATTGGGATTCAAGGGAGAAGCAACGGCAGCTCAAGAACAAGATTGATCGCGAACTCAAGG
>JAJRYU010000503.1 GCA_024275615.1 Planctomycetota bacterium | reverse complement strand
ATGGGCCGCCCACATCGCGAAAACCAAGCCCATCGAAACGTTTCACTCGGACCTGGATAATCCGCGATGGCGAGGGATTCAAGAAGTTCACGTCGAATGACAGCACAGGGTCTGAGCCGGTGTTGGTAAAATCGAGGATTACGGAATTCATATGCGACGCTGTATTGCCAGGATCCGAATACTCCCAACGGCCTCCGGGATCGTCAAAAAACCAACCGCCGCTGGCGGCCCATTGGTCCGAGCCCGAGTTGAAGTCTTGAGAATAGGAGAAATCATCGCTGACGGCGTTTGGCTTGACAAAGGTGCGGAACGACCCATCTCCGCCTGCGGCGGACCAGACGTTTCCACTAAAAAGATTGCGCTGAAAACGAGACCCTGAAGGGTAGCCATTCGAATTGGCATAGAGCCAACTATATTTTCCCGTCGGCGACCGAAGTGCAATTGCGTAGGTGATTCCCTGGTTCACGAATATGTTCGCGCTACTCAGGTCAATGCTTACCCAGCCGTAAGTACTTGGGATGGATGATGCGGGCACACTCACTTGAAACAAGTTGCCCATGTTGAATTCAACAGGTATCCCAGCGTTGGTGCCGCGTAGATCAAGAACAAGAGGCCCGGTATCATTGTCGTCCTTCACATAGACCTCAATGCTATCCAAGTAACCGTCGACACCAACGGCAAAAGTCTGGCATTGGTCTGTGGTCAGTGATCCAGTCCCGAATGGGATAACACCAACAACGCCGTCAATTGTTGAGGACGACGTCGTCGCGTCGAATTCTTGATCGAGGATTTGCCCAGGAAGACTGGCAACCAGCGCGAGCGCGACAATGAGGCAAATGAATGCGGACTTGAGCATGGGGCGACCTTTTGAGTTCAGCAAATTGAGTGGGTAGTCCGGGACAGCATTCGGGGCTGCCAGGAATCTGCAATAGGCTATCCGATTCGACAGGACTTGGAAATTGAAACTCAGAAAGCCAGGGGCAATTCAACAGTCCATGATCGTAAGAACTTTGTGACGATAATGTTATGGGGCCCAGGTTTTACCCTGGGCTGTCAGGAAACAACTCTGCCATCTTTGACGACGTGACGCACAGGGTTGGAGCCGAATTGATAGGGCAAGAATCTGGCGTTTGGGGCGTCGATGCCAATGAGGTCACTGCGCATGCCCACTTTCAACTGCCCTCGGTCATGAGCTAACCCCAAGGTGTGGGCAGCGTTGACTGTGACGGCGGTGAGGGCTTCAGCGGCGGTGATGCCATAGTGAATGCAGGCGATAGTCATGATCATGAACAGGGATTGCGTGTGGCATGAACCGGGATTGTAGTCCGTGGCCAAAGCCATGGCGACGCCGCTATCGATAATCTTGCGCCCCGGAGCACGCTTGGCCAAGTTGAGGAAGAACGAGGTGCCGGGCAAGAGAGTGGCGACGACGCCAGCGTCGCGCATGTCTTTGATTCCCTGCTCGCTAATAGCACCAAGATGATCGGCAGAGAGCGCTCCTATTTCTGCAGCTAACTCGGCACCTCCTGTACTTTCAATCTCGTCGGCATGGATGCGGATCTGCAGGCCGTGATTCTTGGCGGCTGCCAAGATGCGGCGGGATTCTTCGACGGTGAAAACGTGTTCTTCGCAAAAGACGTCGCAAAACCGCGCCAAGTTCTCCTTGGCGACAGCGGGAATCATCTCGTCGATAAGGAGCTGGATGTAGGCTTCGCGGTTGTCGCGGTATTCGTCAGGGATCTCGTGAGCACCGAGGAAAGTTGGATGAAAATCAAGAGCGTGTTCGGCGTTGGCTTTGTGGATGGCGCGGAGAGATTTAATCTCATCCGCCGTGCTCAAACCGTAGCCACTTTTTGCTTCAATCGTTGTGGTTCCCAATGCCAGGAATCCGTCGGCGCGTTCTTTGACTAGGTCTGTAAGTTGGTCTTCCGTTGCGCTTCGCAAAGAACGAACGGAGGAACGGATGCCACCTCCAGCCAGGGCAATCTCCACGTAACTCTTGCCAAGGTTGCGCATCTCGAATTCATCTTCCCGGGTGGCCAGGAAGACCGGATGAGTATGGGGGTCAATGAGGCCAGGCATGACCAAGCAATTCCCCCAGTCCAAGATCTGGTCTGACTCATAGAGGCTGAATATCTCTTCTGCGGCACGGATGTCGATGATGCGGTCACCTTGGATCGCCAAAGCCTGCCCCTTCGCCTCGCTCAGGTCATTCATGGCGGCCCCACAGCGTGGGCCCTCGGAGTCCTGGGCCAAAGTGAGCCAAATGCCCTGGCTCTTCACGATCATGTCAACTTTTTGCACTATGGTTCCCCAACAAGGTTGGAATTACTCTACATCAGCTATGATCGTCCACCAACTGCTTGGAGTTCGCGGCTTCGCTGGTGTAGAGTGAATCCAGACTGGGCTGAAGGCTCTTTCATACCGTTGCGAAAGGATTCATACGTGCTGCGAATTGAGTCAGAAATCTCGCCCCTTTTGCTTTTGCTCCCTGTCATTGCCCTTTTGGCGGGATGTGGGGGAAGTGAGGGGGAGCTTGTGGTCTTGAAGCGGCGCGAGCCTCGGACCTTGTTGACCCAAGGAACAGCGCTTACTGAAGCGGAAACTGCCAGGCGTATTGCTGAGCAAAAACAGACGCAAAATCAGACCAAGACCAATCAGAAAATGCTGAAAGCGCTCGCCAGACTGCAAAGCGCCAAGGATGTCGATTCGCTGCTGTCAGCTCTTGTGCGATTTCGCCGGCTTGGGGCCGCAGCCGCACGCCACTACGACAAGGTTGCGGTCTACCTCAAGCACAAGGATCCGGACGTGCGAGCGACGGCCTTAGAGACCCTCTGTGCCATGGACACAACCGCCGCCTATCGTAGCCACCAGGATGCCCTGAAGGATGAGAGCCCCTTGGTGCGGCAGCAAGCTGTCATCCTCTGGGGCAAGTACCATGCTGACAATCTGGCGCCCTTGCTCGTTCTCTTGCGGGATGACAACGGCCGGGTTCAATACGAGGTACTCAAAGCACTGGCGACTGGTAATCCGGATGTGGCGGTCTTGAAGGGCGTGGCCAAATCGGTGGAGGACATGGACGGTTCATCAGCCAAAGCAGCTCTGAGCTTGCTCCTGCCCCATCGCCAAGAGGTGTCCGAGTTTGATGAAATGGTGGAGATGCTTCTGGATCATCAGGATGAGACAACGAGATTGAAAACCTCAGAAGACTTGCGCAAGGCCAAAGTCCTCAACCAGAGGCTTGCGGCAAAAGCCATCCAGACGGTCATCGAAGATCCATCGGAAGCGGTGCGACAATCTTGCTACCAATGGCTCAAGGAACTGACTTCCAAGCCCGTTCCCCAATTTGATCCTGGGGCAGATGATGACGAGCGATCCAAGAGTTATGATGAGTTTTCTGCCTATTTGAAGAGTCTTGAAGGGTCTTGGGGCAAATAATGAAGTGCGCTAAGGTGTTTGTTCATAGTGAGTTAATGAATTTTTGATGAGGAATACCCAGAATCTGTTTGGGTTTGCAGAATTGGGTGGCCGATCTTCAATAATAGAACGACTAAAGATGACTGAGGTCAGACGCGTATCATGTTTACCGTTGCCTCGCGTTCATCTTCTTTTTGGGAGTTAAGTTCCACTTGGACGACAGTACGGCCCTTTTTCTCGGCATCGTGTCCGGGGCAGGATTCGTTATCGGGCAGGCCGCAGAATGCGCCTTGCTCTCTTACAGCCACAGCAAGCTGGAGAAGATTCTCGGTGACGACGATGAAGTCACTGCAGTCAGCCAACGCCTGAAGGACTTTGATGGCCACGCTCTAGCTCTGGCCATCTTCAACAGCTTGACTTTGATCTTTGCTGTTTGTGGATTGGCGCTCAGCGGTGTCTTCTCCGATACTCAATCCACAAGCGCGACTTTTATTGGCTTCTTCACTTTGATTGTCGTTGTCTTGCCCGTAGGCCTGTTGCGTTCCATCGTGGCCCGGGCTCCCGAGCGCGCTGTCCTTTTCTTGCTCACTTTCATTTGTGGACTTACTCGGGCGCTGAGACCTTTGACGATGCCCGTTGAAGCCATCGGCGAGTTCTTTGGCCGTATGATTGGTGGTCATGAAAGGGCGACCGAAGAAGAAGATGCGGTGGAGGAAATCCTCGACGCGGTTTCTGAAGGGGAAGCCGAGGGTGTTCTCGAAGGCGATCCTGCCGATTTCATCGAGAACATCATGGACTCAAGAGATCATGTCGATCGTGAGATCATGACTCCCAGGCCGTCGCTCTTGT
>JAJRYU010000502.1 GCA_024275615.1 Planctomycetota bacterium | reverse complement strand
CGTCCACTTCTGCAATTCCATACAAGCAATCCGAGCATTGCTTTTCGAACACCGCTCGCTGCGGCCGCAGGACACTTGGCGGATTCAGGAAGATCATAGCTCGCCGGTTTTCCTTGACAAAGCTGATATTCAAGTCAGGCAGTCTCTCAAAGAACAGTCCGACTTGGTGTTGATTGTTCCTTGCGAAGAAGGTGAAGAAACTCAATATGTTTCCAATGATGGGTTTTTAAAGGATCTCGTGGAGCTAGATGACGAAGGTGTTCCATTGAATGTCCAAAGTGCTTCACGATCAAAAGGTCTCGAGTTTCGGCGGGTGGCGCTTTACGGATGGTCCAAACGTCCCGAAGCCAATCGAATAGCGCAACTCGTCAGAAACGATACGAGACTGGAAGTGGCCATCGACGAGAAACTTCAGCTCGAATACTTCATGAACAATCTATATGTGGCGGCCAGCCGTGCTCAGAAGCGGTTGTTCATTCTCGACGACACGTCTTCTCTTGACGGGCTATGGTGGATGGTCAACGACAAGGAACACCTTCAGAGAGTTCTTCGGGGACTCTCCGATGCCTGGAGCGGACAGGTCGGCACCATGGTCAATGGCGCAAGCGAAGATTTTCAATATGATAAAGATACAAATAGGCGCAGGGCCGAACAGCAAAAGGCGGAAGGGCTTGCAAGGCAGTCGACATTCACTCTAAAGCAAGCAGCACAATATTTTGAGCTTGATGACAACATGGTCGAAGCAAATCGCTGTCGCGGGTTGGCATTCTTGTTTGCTCAACGGTATCGAGAATCGGCTAAGCATTTCGAATCCGCTGGTGACTTTGACAGGGCAGTGGCCTCCTTCTGGCAAGGGCGGCATTTTGACGATATTGTTAAGTTCGCACAGACACATCCGGAGCTTGCATCAATGTCCGAGTGCGAGCTTTCCTTTTTCTTGTCAGACAAGAATGCAGTCCCCCGAGAATGTGCAGAATTCTTACGGAATCTTGCGGAAAAAGCCAATCGTGATAGCAAGCAAGCTAATGCCTTGCGAGACGATCTTTGGTCCGATGCAATTGAACGCATGTTGCGAAAGGTAGCCAAAGAGCTTGATTCGAACGAGTCGCCGTCTGTCGATGCGGATCTGATAGTGGATAAGTTGTCCGAGTTGTTGAATTACGATCTACGGATTGACAACATGGTTTTGGCGGCACTCCACCTAACGGCGGGAAACTACGACGAGGTGATGAGGTTGCTGACCGAAGACCGAGCATCAATCTTATACCGCGACGCGAAGGCGCTGTCCCTTCTTGCCAAATCAGATGCAGGCGAATCGATCAGTGAGCCGGCCGCTGGTTTAGTTGCGGAATTCCTCTTGCGGCAGAATCCGCCACAGCTTGGTCTAGCGTCCACGTTTTTTGCGAAGTCGAGGGAGCTTGGAAAGCAACTTGAGTGCTTGCGTAAAGCGGCCACAGCGGAATCCATCGATGACAATGAGCGATCGAAGGTGATTGGTAACTCAATTGATGCAACGCTAATGCATTCTGACTGGCGAAACCTGGTTTTAATCTTGTGCCATGGACTACCTAGTGAGACTGCGGGAGCAACAGGGAAAGGGGGGAAGAAGAAAACGCAGAAATCCGATGAGCGTCTCTTGAAGCTGATCAGCAGGCAGCGAATGGTGTGGAATCGTGTTATACCGTTTCTGGCAGAATCGGATGCTCTAAGCAACGACACAGGCCAGGACAAACAGCAGATCCAAAGCTATTTAAAGAGTCTCGTCGGCAATCAGGATTGGCGTCAGTTTGTATCCCCGAGGGTCATGGGAGCGGCGATCGAGCGAGCTGGCAAAGATATTGATGCGTTGGTATTTTATGAAAACTGGCGGGATCGCAGTAGTAGCTCAGGCGAGAAGCGATATGCTCAGATTCGATGGGTCGTCTGCAAATTGCGTCAGGCAAATCGGCAAAACTCCGCCTCCAATCGGAAAGAAGCTGAACGTGTTATGAATAGGTTCGGTTGGGACGCCGACGTCATTAGCGATGACTACCCAAATCTGAAGACTATAGGAGATAGCCGTCCCGCCAGATCGGCTAGTTCACCGCAATCTCGTGAAGTTCGGTCGCCAGCAGAAACGCAAGTAATATTGCAAGACCGTCAATCGCAAAAACTCGGTGAATTGGAATTCAGGTTCTTGGTCTCCAAAGGTTGGGTAAATATCTAATCGGAGGACGGCCTGCAAGCTCGAATCGTCGTTGCGGAACGAAGAATCGAGTCACGTGATGTCGAATTCAAAGAGACTGAGGGCAACTCGCCCAAGTGCGAGCAGTGGAATCTACAGGTAATTTGGCTGTCTAGCCAATCGGTCAAGTTCAAGTACGCCGGACAAGAACTGCGGACACCTCCAATCTTGGAATCCAAAGACTAATCTGCTTTCAACACGAGGCTTGCGGGAGGAGTTTCGCCACAAGCCATAATGGAGCAGGTGTCGTCAT
>JAJRYU010000501.1 GCA_024275615.1 Planctomycetota bacterium | reverse complement strand
TTGCAGGCAATGATCAAGACCCACGGGATCTCGGACAAAGCATCCGTGATGACCAAGGTCGAGCGCCACAAACAGATCTACACTTACGGCAGCGGCAACATGACTGTTGAACGTTTGCGCAACACCCTCGAGTTCTTGTCCGAACATGCTCAATTCAAACCTGGATTGGTTGAATTGCAAATGTGGCCAGACTTCGAGGTTGTCGATGAGAATGCCATGAAGGAGCTTAAGGCTCTCGCTGGTGAATTCGAAACTGAGATTTGGATGAGTGCCCACACCCACAGAAATGAGGATGAAGGGGTTTCAGTGCCGGACTATGTTCAGCGCTTCGATTCCCTCATTTCAGTGATGGTTGGACTTGAACCTAAGTCGGATGACGTGCATGTGCGTTTCTTGAAAACTCACGACTTCACGCCTCCTGAGGTTCGTTTGCAGTTCTCGCCGGAGAAGATGCTTCTTCGCTGGCGCTAAGCTCAATTTGGTCTAAATCAGAAAAGCCCCCGACCCTGGTCGGGGGCTTTTTTCGTTCCTTGATTCCCAGGCAGTGAAGAAACTAACGGTCGCGCAAGGCCATTCGACAAACGATCCGACTACTCCAAAGACAAGAATCGGCCCAAATGGAACAGCCGGTGGCCTAAGAATGGGAGGCTCTAAAACTCTCCAAGTTCTTCTCCAACTGCTCAATCCGCTCCACCGTCATGCCGCCATAGCTGAAACGAATCGAACCGGGCAAGCCAAAAGCTGACCCCGGCACTGTGGAAACACAACAGGCATCCAAAGCGGACTTGGCAAGTGACACATCGTCCCCCGACCACCAAGGAGGTAAACCAGCCATCAAGAAAATCGTTCCTTGAGGAACATGCCCCGGACGACCAATGCTGGTGAATTCTAAGCGGTCCAAAACCGCCAGGAGGCTCTCCTTTCGCTGTCCCAATTCAGCCCGGACTCGACTGAGTAACCCCGGCTCACGGCCCGCACGCAGATCTTCAAGGTCTGGGCCCAGAAGTTCGAGAAGGCGACGTTGGCCCAAGACGTTGGGGCTGGCGCTACTTGCGCGAATGACCTTCCGAAGAATCTGATCGGTAATCGCTGGTTGCATCGCAAGGACAAAACCGACTCTTGCTCCAGGCAATAGGTATTCCTTGGAAGCCGAGCTAACGGCGACCACATGCTGAGGAGCAAAAGGGAGGAGACTGAGAGGCGCATGGCCGTCATAACGAAGACGATCGTAGACCTCGTCGGCAATGCAAATGATGTTCAAGTCTTGCACCATAGCTGCCAAAGCCTTCGCCTCAGCCTCGTTCAAGACAGCGCCGGTTGGGTTGCAGGGAAAATTGGCAACAATGACTTCGATACCCTCGGCAACAATGCTCTTCTTAAGCCCAGCAATGTCGAGTGCTCCTTCCTCATCAAAGTAGTCGAGCACAAAAACTTCACCATTAGCCAGCGCCACGCCATTCAAGTAGTTTTCCCAATGGCCCCTGGGCAGGCCCACTTTTTTGTCCTGAGCAAAACACTTGAGCAAAAGGCTCAGCCCCTCAGCGGCACCGGTGCAAACAGCGACGTTCGCAGTCTTAAGACCGTGTTTCTCGTCCAAACGATGACTGAGATTCCAGGATTCAGCAATAACATCTCTCAGTGCAGGTAGACCCACGGGAGGGCCGTACAAGACTTCCAACGATGAATCGAAGCCAGATATTTGTCCGATATCCGCACGCACCAGTTCCGGATGGTCCTTGCTGAGTGCCTGAGCACTCTGAGCAATACTGGGTATGGGTGTCGCTCTCTCGACAATGCCGCGAATGTGGTTTGGCAAGATGTCCAAGGGCGAAACGAATGGAGCTGAGCTCACAATTTTACTCCGAAAATAGACGTATGTCGGCGAAGCTACCACTGGGCAACTTGATGATTTTTGGCATGTGAGAGAGGATACGCGAAACAGCCCCATCCGGTCCAGGCATGTATTCTGTTCCTCGGGCCGCTTTGAGTTTCTCGACACTGGGACGGGACTCACTTGGAGGCAGAGCACAAATATAGTCTTGCATGGCGGTATCCACCAACCCGGGCGCCAAGGCACAAAAATGAGTCCCGGGTCTCTCTGCGGCGTAGAGCTGGATCAGCATGTTGAGAGCCGCCTTGGCAATCGAATACCCATTCCAGCCACGGTTGCCATTGACTGCGGCACCTGAGGACATGGCGACAACTTGTTTAACATCAATTCCCATGGCGAAGACCGTGTCCAGCACGACCTTGTTGGCCCATACGTTGACATCAAAGGTGTGCTGCATCTCTTTGATCGTGGCGTCGGCCATGTCTTTCAGCTCACCAAGGACACCGGCATTCAACCAAATTAGATCCAGTTGATTGACGCCGCCAAGCAGTTCTTGAGTGCCGGCCTTGGCTCCTTCAAAATCCGCAAGATCCACGGCGGCAAAACTCCAGTCCTCCGAAGGGAAATCCATCGTCGGCGGTCTGCGGCTCAGACCAAAAACCGTGTCGCCCTGACTCAAGTAAGCCGCGGCCAAACTCTGGCCAAGGCCTGAACTGATGCCGGTAATGAAGACGTTCATCTTATTTTCCCAAGCTCTTTTGGCGGCGTGCTCTGAACTCGCTGGTGCTGCTCCACTCTGGCCACAAGGTTGAGGTCACGAGCTTCTTTCCCACTCGAAACAAAACACGGGCATCCGCTTCTGCCCCGATGCAGGTCTGCTCATCTCGCAGTTCGTCGCTAACTCGGTGATAGTCATTCTCGCGCCAAGTATCTTTGATCTTGACCAAGTAGCCTTCTGGCTTGCCTTTCACCTTGTCGCCGGTCTTGGTGTAGAGAGCCGGAATACCAATTTTCGCAAAATTGAAATGGTCGCTGCGATAGTAGTAGCCTTTTTCCGGTTCGGCGTTGGGCGCGGCATAACGTCCATCGACTTTGAGTTCGGCTGACAGGAGATCGTCCAATGAGCTTTGGCCAAAGCCAACGACTTGCAAGTCCTCCGTCGCATCCCACATGCCAATGCCATCAATATTGATATTGGCAACGGTCTTGTTGGCCGGAATGATAGGGTTGAGTGCGTAGTACTTGCTGCCCAGCAGACCCTGCTCTTCGCTACAGACAAAAAGGAACATGACGCTACGATCATGTTTGCCTTTCAACTCGGCGAAGGCCTGAGCCATGTTCAAGATCGCGGCACAGCCGCTGGCATTATCCAAGGCGCCGTTATAGATGCCATCGGCACCTTCGGGAATATTTTTGGCTGTACCCAGATGATCCCAATGGGCTGAATAGATGACATATTCACTCTTCAGGTAGGGATCACTTCCAGGCAAGATACCGACGATGTTCTCATCAGTGAAGCGATCCACAGTGGTCTGTATTTCACCGTCATACTTGAGCTGCAACGGGACAGGTTTGAAGTTCTTAGTCGCAGCCAGCGCACACAATTGCTCCAAAGACTTGCCGGTTTTCTGCATCATTTTTTCGGCGACGCCCCATTGCACCCAACCTTCCAGCGCCATCTCCCGGGTATTCGCACCGTCTGCCAACACGTCCATGTGGCGACCCTTGTTAGAATTGCTCACCACACCCCACTGATAGCCCGCCCACTTGGTGCGATGCACAATGAGGCAACCTATGGCTCCCATGTCGCGGGCCTTGTCGAATTTGTAGGTCCAACGGCCGTAGTAGGTCATGGCGCGCCCACCGAAGAGCTTTTCATCCTCGCAAGGCGGATCCCCCGCAAGCATGACCAAGATTTTCCCGCGGCAATCCAGCCCTTTGTAATCATCCCAGCCGTATTCAGGAGCTTGAACTCCATGCCCAACAAACACCAAGTCTCCTGAGACCTTATGAGTCCCATTGCCACGACGATTCTCGGCAACATAGTCAGAGCCTAATTCGAGATCCCAATCAACACCTTCTCCAGTGATCTTGCCAAAGAGCGCGGTATTGGTGATTTGACGTAGGGGCACTTGTTGACGCCATGACCCGTTGTTTCCCGGCCTCACTCCATACGACTTGAGCTGGTCGATGAGATAGCCGCAGGCCAACTTACCACCCTCGGTATTGGGCCCCCTGCCGCCAAACTTGTCTGAAGCCAGCACTTTGATGTGATTGCGAATCACCTGGGCGGACACCACTTCGTCCGACCCATTTTTAGTTTCATCGCCGCCATCATGATGAGATTTTTCAGCGCCACATGCAGCCAAGAGGAAAGCCACAAGAAAAACGAAACTCATTCTGAACATGTCGGACTCCTGGGCAAACCCATTTTAGTTGAGAGGCTTTATCTTGATGTTGCGATAACGTACAGCGTCGCCATGGTCCTGCAAGGCAATGTGGCCCCGAGCAACCTTGGCGAAGTAAGGCTCCTTGGCAAATTTCGTCTTGGCAATGTGATCGCGGAACCAGCCCCGGCTCCAGCGATAATGGACCACACGGATACCATTGAGCCAGTGCTCAACGATATCATCCTTGAAAACGATACGAGCGTGGTTCCATTCCGCTGATGGGCGAACAGCTGCCTCCGTACAAGCGATAAAGTCGTAGAGAGCTCCGGCTCGCTGACTGAGGTTGGTGAAATCGAGTTGGCGTGCATCATCAAGCACTTGCATTTCGGGACCTGAGGCCCAGGTCGAGTGGCCAAGCTCGTTCACTCGGTAGATAATTCCGGAATTGCCACCCTCATTGATCTTCCATTCGCATTGGAATTCGAAGTCTCCATAGACATCTCGGGTCATCACGTCGCCACCGCCACCACCTTGAAGATGACGTAACTCACCATCCTTGACCTCCCAGCCGACCGTCGGAAAGCCTTCGCTTTTGAAGCCGCGAAAATGAACCGGTGACTTGCCATCGAACAAGAGCTGCCAACCTTCGGCTTTCTCCTTGTTGGTCAAGACGTTGAGAGGCAAGTCCACGGGTTTCGTTTCACCCAACGATGTGACTCGCTTGGGTAACTTGTTGAGAGTGTACCAAGCTTCTGTCGACCACAGGGCACGATGTTCTTCGCTGCGCATGTGAGATGAAAGTCGAATATAGTAGACACGCCCTGCTTCCATCTTCTCGACTTCAACGAAGGCGCGGCGGCGATTTTCCCAAACATAAACGTTCTTGACCGTTTCAGTGCGGACATCGATTTTGGGACCGCCGTAAGCCGCTGTTGGTTCGTAACGCCATGACTGAACTGTGTAGTCAGAAAGTCGTGTGCCATGGCCGTAACCCAATTTCTCAGTGAAGTCGATGTGAAAACCGCTCTTGGCCACCCTTATGCCGAGAATCTCAAAAGTCTCTTGACCGTCCCAACGCAGGCGTTGCAGGCCATACCAGAGTTTTCCTTCCTGCGCCCAATTCCCACCGCTGCCAATACCACCGACAAATATGGCGCCATCCGGGAAGATCTTCATGCGGTTGATCCCCGCTTCC
>JAJRYU010000500.1 GCA_024275615.1 Planctomycetota bacterium | reverse complement strand
AGCATCGGTGCCATGTGGCAAAAAGAACGTCCTCGAGCGTTCAGCGTCGCGCGCCAATTCTAACGCTGACCTCCAGGATACAATCTCCTATGCGCACGCCAGTTTCCTCTTCATCAATTCCCCTACGGCGCAACAGGCGGCCTTGAAGTCAGACTATTCTGATTCCGAGTAGATGGCGACGTCGTCGTAGTTGATTTCCATTGTCATTTTGCCCACGACAACGGTGAGTTTTTCCTGGGTGCGGTGGATCTTTCGTATGCGGCACTTTTGGCCAAAGCGGGGTACAAAGACCTCATCTTGTTTTTTTAGCGCGGCAATGTACTGACGACGCCGTTCCGATAGAGTTGTACTTTGAAAAGTTGCCGCCAGTATCTCTTCTACCTTTTGCACGGCAGGCTTTAGCGTCTTCGGTACATTGGCAAGTTGTCTTAGGTAGGGCGCGAGGTCGGCCTGAAGTTCCTTCAAGACTGTGTCAATGACACCTTCGGCTTCTGTCTTGATGCGACGAGACTTCTTCTCCAGATGGCGCTGTTTCTCTTCCGCTGATTTGGCCAGGTTCTTGCTGCGTATGAGGTGTTTTTCACTTTCGCTCCGCGTCGCTTCTAATTTCTGTCGACTCTCCTGCAACTTCTGGATCATCTCATGTTCAGGCCGTTCCTCATGAGCTTTCAATTCGGTGCGAGCCCGAGCCAAGACGTCTTCGTCCAGACCATAGCGGCCGGCAATGTTGAGAGCATTGCTATTCCCTGGTTGTCCAATCAAAAGCTCGTATGTCGGACGCATTGTTTCCTTGTCAAACGCAACTGAAGCGTTCTCGACTTCGGCATGTTCGAAGGCATACTCCTTCAAAGACCCCAAGTGTGTGGTGACAACACCGGCAGAGCGACGTTGCCTCAGGGCCTCCAGTATCGCCCGCCCTAGGGCCGCACCTTCTGCGGGATCGGTTCCTGCCCCCAACTCGTCAAGGAGAACCAATGACCGCCGACCGCAATTCTTGAGAATCTTGGCTATGTTGCTGATGTGTCCCGAAAAAGTAGAAAGGCTCTGGCTGATGCTCTGCTCGTCGCCAATGTCTGCGTGAATGGAGGTAAAGATGGGGATTCGTGTTCCCGCTTCTGCCGGCACATGAAGCCCTGCTTGGTACATGAGCTGGAGCAACCCAACTGTCTTGAGTGTTACAGTCTTGCCGCCTGTGTTCGGGCCAGTGACCACCAGGAGCCTGAAACCATCTCGCAATCGAATGTCCAAGGGTACGACCTTCAGACTATCGTCAGATTTTTGCGCCGCCACGAGAAGGGGATGCCTTGCAGCAATCAAACGAAGGACACCATCCGCAGAATACGTGGCCGAGACCATGTTGAAGTCCTTGGAAAACTGCGCCTTAGCTTGCGAGAAATCCAGCCATGCCAGAATGTTGGCCGTGTGGAGGATGCGGTTTTTGTTTTGGCGCATCTCTTTCGTGAGTTGCCAGAGAATCCGGCTCACCTCAGCGGCAATAGCGGTTTCCAATTCACGCAATCGATTGCTCAAAGGCACGATGATGGCTGGTTCAATAAAAACCGTCGACCCGGTTTGAGAACGATCATGGAGAATGCCGCGAACGCGACCTTTCATGTCGAGCTTGACCGCCAAGACCCAGCGTCCTTGACGCAAGGTGGCTCCCGTGTTTTGCAGAGCTGCGCGGACCGCCGAGTTCTCGGTCAGCTTTCTGAGTTGCTCCTGAATGTCTTCTTCAATTTGTCCATATTGGCTGCGCAATTGGAAAAGCTTAGGGCTGGCACTGTCCTTCATGGCATCCGGAGGATCAATGACATCGTCCATCAAACAAATGAGGTCATCGACATCCAGAAACTGCGCCACCAGGGCTCCAACTTCGATTAGGACGTTTCGGTTTTCCAAGACACACTGAGCCAGGTCCCGGGTACGTCGCAGTGCCGCCATAAGACTGGAAATTTCCCGGGGTTCAAAGGGGCGATTGTTCTTCTCGCTCCTCTCAAAGATCTCGTTAGGGTCGTCGAGGCCGGTTAGCGGCAATGTCACGCCGCTATCAAGGAGGGCGCGCAATTCGTCAGTTTGCGTAACGGCCAATCGAATCCGAGCCACATCGTTTTCCGGCTCCATTTGGGCAGCGACACGCCGTCCCATGGGTCCGCTACAGCGGCGGCGAAGAAACTCTTGAATCTTTGGCCATTCGAGAACATCGAGAGTGTGGGAGTCCATGCTGCTTTATAACGCAGACCAATGAGCAGGCGGAACCTCGGCGGAAAATCAGTGCTTGACTCGCACCAACCAAAGCTGGCCGGAGCCTGGGGAGACCAAGAGGTCAGACGCTTGGCTACGGTCGGTGGCCGCAACGTCGTGAACAAGAGTGAAGCAAGGGCCGAGTCCACTCTTGTTGGCTGAAAAATCTACAAGACGGCCAAGAGCATGAGACCAGCACATGCGGCGATAATCATGATCTCAGAGAGAGCTGTCTTCAACATGATTCGTCCTCCTTCGATGGGGGTTCGCAGCCCCTTGGCCGCTGTCGTTGCCCCCAGGAAACGAACCAGGGGGGACAGCCCCCCGACAGAATCCATCGATTTTCGGCCAATTATCCGAAAGAAGGGCGATCGGATTCCGACATCGAGTTTGAGTCGGCCGCTGAGCGCATGCTGCCGGAATCGGCAGAATCATGGGCTGCGTGAGAATCTGCAGCATGGACATCGTCCATACCTTTGCTCACGCGCTCTTTCATCATGCGCCCGACCTTGAACTTGACAACCCGCTTCGCCGGAACCTCGACTTTTTGCAAAGTCCTGGGGTTCTGAGCTTTACGAGCCGCGCGCTCTTTAATCTCAAAGACGCCAAATTCACGAAATTCCAGACGATTCCCCATGCCGAGTTCATCGATGATCTCGTCCAGGAACATTTGGATGACTTGTTTCGTGACCACTTTCGTTTGACCAGTTTTGGCCGAAATGCGATTCACGAGCTCTTTTTTTGTGATGGTGGCCATGATCCAGCCTCCCGAGGCCCATTCCCCTTTTTTATGGCTCCAGGGAACGAGCAACCTGAGCATCCCAAAGGGACGCGATAAAGCTTCTTTCAATAAGGACTTTTGAGCAAGACCAGCCGCCATGCGCTAATGCTGCTCGCTTTCCTATCGGATTCCGGCAGCCGTCCTATTGATAGGAACGACAAAGACTTATTGAGATTTGAACGTCTCGCGGCCGACAGCGTGAGATCTATACCCTACATTTGTGCCCCCGTCGGGTGAACTCGACGATTCTAAACCATTGTCAGAACAAGCATTGTAGTGCCACCCTCACGAACGAGCAAGAACATTGGCTGCCAGTCGTCGGGTGAAACAAACTCAGACAAAAAAAATGAATTGAGGCCCACAAAGGGAAAAACAGCGTCCTCAAAGGGGAGGCCAAAGATGACACGGACCAGTAGCCCTTCCTTCGCAGAAACCCTGTGTTTGCGAGTTCAGGAACGGAAGAAGAAGCGAAAAAAGAGCCGTGCTCTGGCTTTTCTTTTCATGACTGTTGGATTTTGTTTTTTTCTCAACCGGGTGCCTCACCCACCAAGAGACCGGCTCCTCACCAAGAGCTTGGAGACTCTGCGAGGCCTCGAATCAGCTCCTCAGCGCCGACTTTCTGCCAACACTGGTGATCCTAAGGACTTGGTCTTGGTCAACGGCATAGGCCCGGCCACGGCATCAAGCTTGATACGTATTCGTGACTACTTGGGGCCGTTTCAAGAAAGTCGGTCCTTGCGCCTGGACCCTGGCATCGGAATAAATCGTCTACAGAAAATCGAAATCCAACTGTCGGTGGACAAGAAATGACCCATTTGCAAGATCTGGCGGCGGCGCTGGCTGAATCCAAAGAAACGCAGACTTTGCTCCAACTAGCCATCCGGGAAGATATCGGTTCAGGTGATGTCACCACATTGGCGTCAGTGCCACCAGGAACCCAAGCCTCCGCCAAGATCATCGCACGGCAATCCGGCGTCGTTTGTGGATTCCCCATCCTCCAGCAAGTAATCAAACTCCAAGCGGCACAACTCACTCTTGAAGTTGCTTGCGAAGAAGGAAGCCGCATCGAGAAAGGAGAAACAATGGCTCGTCTCTGCGGAGCAGCTGACGCCATTCTCACTTTGGAGAGAACGCTCCTGAACTTCCTCCAGAGACTCTCAGGAATCGCCACAGTGACACGCCTCTACGTCGATGCCGCAGGCAAGAGCAAGGCGCAGATTCTGGAAACGCGCAAGACAATTCCTGGCTGGCGCGGACTCGACAAGTATGCCGTCGTCGCCGGTGGAGGCGCCATCCACAGACAAGGACTCTACGACCAGATTCTGGCCAAGGAGAATCACTTTGCCCTCATGCCCGCCGCTGACTTCGTTGGCAAGCTCAAGCACTTGAAAGGGCATGCACCAAGCGGCATCAAGATCGAAGTGGAAGTTGAGAACTTAGACGAAGTCAAAGCTGCCCTTGAAGAAGAAATCGAGCTCATCTTGCTCGACAACATGAGCCTGGACGACATGCGAGGAGCCGTGGCCTTGCGAAACGCACTCCCCGCTGCTTGTTCTCTTTTGGAAGCATCTGGCGGCATTACGCTCGCCAGCATTCCGCAAGTCGCCGCCACCGGTGTCGATCGCATATCCGTGGGTGCACTGACCCATAGCGTTCAAGCCTTCGACCTCAGCTTGCTCATTGAATTCTAGTTGAAAACCGGCTTAGCGCAGTGCCCTTTGCATCGCTTTTGTTGCACGCTTCAATGTCGCCCGGTCCTTGGAAGTAACCTTACCTCGCGCAACGACCTTGTTGGCAAACGACGCCAAAAACATCGCTTGCGCTCGCAAATCGCTGGTCACCTTCTTGTCACTTGATTTGGCAAGAGACATGGCCATTTCCTTCAAGGACGTGAATTCGATGACGTTTAGATCAGGAACTTGCCGGTAAACAAAACTCTGTTCTCGGTTGGCGATATTCACGAGCACCGAGCGTACACTCCCAGCTTGGCGTTTGAGCAACACCAAGTCAATCTTGTCTGCCGTGTCGCTGGGCCGGTGATAATCTTCATTCTCTCCGACAGTGAAGAACAAGTGCGGGATACGCTTCTTCCGGAAGGCAACAAAATCACTGCGGTCGCCGCCAATGTCAGTCCAGAAATAACGAAACTCAAGTTTCTCTTTGTCGGCACCCTTAGCCAGAATGGGCAAAACCTCGGGGGTCCATTCCCACCCTGAGACAAAGACTCGATTGTTCAACAGATCCAAGGCAGGGCGCCCCAGCATGTCCATAGTGACAAAGTGCAGGCAATCAGAAAGTGGCAACAAGGGATGATCAGCGTAGGCGTAGGACCCCAAGAGCCCACGCTCTTCCAAATCAAAAGCGATGAACAAGATGTCACGGCGAATCGACTCCGGCTTTATCGTGGCAGCGAGATGGAGCAATGCCGCAACCCCTGAAGCGTTATCGCATGCTCCATGGTAGATCTTGCCTCCGCGGCGCCCCAGATGATCGTAGTGCGCACTCAAGATAAGATGGCCAGGTCGTTTCTTTGGGTGCTTTGAGACAAGACGTCCGACGATGTTCACACCGGACAAGCCAGATGCATCAAATTTCTGGCGGAAGTCTTCTCCGACAGGGACCAAGCCTGAACTACGCATGCTCGCGGCGATGAACTTACGGCTCTTTTCCTTCTCCGCGCCGCCGCGCCCGCCATAGGCGTCACTGGCGAGCGTCTTGACAACGACGCCCAAGCGATTTGAATTCGGCTTCGAAGTCGGACGGGAATCTTGGGCAACAAGCGGCGCCCCAAGTAAGACAAGAACCAAGCAAAGCACTCTCATTTGTTCCCCCATCGCTCTCTTCTCCAAGATATTTCTT
>JAJRYU010000040.1 GCA_024275615.1 Planctomycetota bacterium | reverse complement strand
AGGCGCCGGTTCAGGTTTCTTCGCGTGGACACTGTCAAGGGACCGAATGTGGTAGTCCAGCAGTGCACCAAGAGTTCTTGATTCGGAACCCACTTCTATGCTCTGTTGAAGTTTCGCTGCCGAGAGACTCTCTTTGAGTTCGAGGAGTTCATCTTTCTTACCAAGAAAACTCGACGTGAAGATCATGGCGCAGAGCGGCCCCAGTGAATCCTCGTCATCACCGTAGACGGAACGATACAGGAGCGCCAAGTCCCGTGTCGGATCGAGTTGACCATTCTCGAAATGAACCGAAATAGCCGTTCGCAGAGCGACCTTCCCGGGAGAGGTGTTTTGATAGCGATAAAAGACATCTCTCAGTACCATGGGATCATGGTCTTTGATTCCTTGCTGAAGTAGATTCTCAGCATAAGGCGTAAACTGCCGCTGGTACGCTAGGAGTCCATCCTTCGGCAGCTCAAGGATCATCTTGTTGCAATAGTCGCGGATCCCAACATAACGATTGGTTTCAACTTCAATGGCGCGATTGCCGTACTTGTCGATCGTCTGTTGAATCAGCCGGACGGCAGCAGCAAATTCTTCGTTGTCAATATCTCTCTTAGCTTGCTCGAGATTCTGTATGGCAAGGCGGCTTCCGGCGATCTGGACCTTGCTGGTAAAGTAGTCTGTTCTTTGTCGAAAACGACTGCCAAACTGTGCTCTCGCAGTGCCGACAGCGAGAAGAAGCGCAAGGACAAAGAAAGCTGATTGTCTGATTCGTTTCTTCATGCCATGTTCGCTCGTTTACGTAGCAGCCACTCCGTCGTTACCAAGAGAATGAGAATGAGAGGGAGCCATGATTTGTTGCGCAAAGGTGATGTCTCGGTCGAACTTTGACGCGTTGTATCCGATTGGAGCCTAGCTAAGACACCAAGTGCATCTTGCAGTGGGAAATAAGCGCCTCCACTGTTCCGGGCAATATCTTTCATGGTCGCCTCATCAACGGCGGCGATCTGTCTTTCTGGGTCAATGTATTTGACGTCGAAAGAAATTGGTGCATAGCGGTTGCCAGTAAGACCTTCTTCGCCGACGATCCAGGCTTCGTAATGCCCGTCTTTTGTCGGTTTGAATGACCAGGCGTATTGACCATCATTCTTGCGTGGAAATTCCACCACACGAGCCGCTGCTTCTGGTGGTAGGATCATGACTCGCTGGGTGTTGTTCCGCGACGGTTCGAAATTTTTGTCTTTCGCAAAAGCCGTGAGGTGAACTGTTTCGCCCTGATGGTACTCGGAAGCATTGGCAACGAGTTTGAATCGTTTGCTGCCTCGGTAGAGATGAGCTCTGGCCAAGTAACGAATCGTGTTGCCCCAAAAACGGTTGAAATCAAAAGCACCTTTCAAGTATAACCAGCGCCAGGTTTCATCGATGGCGGAGAAGAAGACCGGTCCATCGCCATAGGTGCCCGCAACGAAAAGCGGGTAGTAGCCGAAACGATTGCGTTCATTAGGGTGATACGCCAGAACTTGAGCGGCTGGCGAGGCCTTGCGGATCGGATACCACCAACGCAATTCCATCAAGCCTTGATTACGATCTTCCCACAATGAACGATTCTCTTCTTGGTTCTTCCTCAATTGCATGATGGGGTGAGTACGGCCAATCGCGGACAACTTGGGTTTCCACTCATCAACGTAGTTTCGCATTGGACCGCCACCATCGCCGTCGGCGGTAATATCGACAGGAAGAAGCTCGTCGAGTGGGGAATCGGCATATGCTCTTGGTGTCCAGCCTTCGCCAGCGATGACGGCGAGCCCGCCGCCGTTGTCGACAAATTTCTGAATGTTCAACAGAATCTCTTGCACTTTGGCCGGTGTGGAAGCCAACAGATTCGGATTTACGTCGCCAAAAATGAGCACGTCGTACTTGTCCAACTGAGCGAAATCGCTGGGAAATTCTCTAATGGAGCTCATTCCGGGAAGCTGCGTGAATTCTTGGACAAATTCGGTTTCGGCCGATAGTAAAAGGCAATGGGCTCGGAATGCCTCATCGCCTCGGACAAGATAGTTCTTGAGCCGACGATACTCCCAACGCGGCAGAGTCTCGACATAGAGAACCCGCAGGAGATCATCTTTCACGGTAATGGTGTGTTTCTTGGAGTTATTGCGGACGTTCTCTTCGCCTGCAGGTCCACCGATTCGAACATCAAGAGTGTAGGTTCCTTTGGGTCTATCAACCCTTAGATCAAGTTGGAATGTTTGATCGGTTTCTACATCTTCCAGCTTTTTTTGCTGACTTGCCGACCACGGCGCGCCATTCTGATCGATGACCGTTATGTTGACCCATTGAGTCCCGAATCCCCGATTTCTTACTGTTAGCTCCATCGCCAACGTGTTGCCCTTGAGGACAACTTCGTCGGCGCGTACAAAACGCAACTCGATATCGCGAGCAGAATTTGGATCACCAACCGAAATGGTGTGGACAGGAATCTTGTCATTGCGACCGGCGTGGGTGGCCACGTCAACGACATCCGTGCCCGAGTTATTCCGACCATCGCTAATAAGAATGATGCTGGTGTTGGGTTTGACCTGGATATCCGGATCGGCCAATGCTTGGGCTAGGGCATCCCCCATGGCCGTGATGGGGCCATTTGCCTCGGCTTCAGATAGGCCTGTGAGTGGGCGGGGGCGTGCTGCCGAGAATCCTCGTATCTTGACATCGTGTTTCTCTTTTATCTTGGCAATGAGATCGAAGCCTTCTTCCCCCAAGACACGTTTCGCGAGCTCGTTACGACTAAAATCCTTGAGCCCTCGACTACTCGTGACTTTGGCCTTCTTGGCGAGGTCGCTCGCAACTGGCGATTCAACGTCGTAGCGGTCATGTTTCGCCATGCTTGCTGATTCGTCCACCATGATGGTCACCATGGAACGAATCTCTTCGACCTTGCGGAATTGACGATAAGGGTCAAACAACAAGATGATCACGAAGAAGATCGCCAGAACACGCAAGGTCGTGAGAACAACGCGCAACTTAGGTGTCGCAGCTCGTTCCCGCTTGTAGAACCACCAGGTATAGGCGATGACGGCGATTGGAATGATGAACCACGCGACGTAATTGGGGGGCAAACTCTTGAAGTGAATGCCTTCGTCGATGAGGTCTTTTGACATTTGCAGAAATGACATGCTCATGTAGCCTTTGACTACCTCTATGCTGCGGCCGTGTCAGCGCGGAATTCGCGTCCAAACTGACGGGCAAACAGAGTTTCTAGTAAGAGTAGGGCAAGCACCAAGTAGAGAATACCACGCCAAATCCGGGATTCTGATTCCGTGACAGTCTCGACGTTTAGGTCCTTGCTTGCTTCAATTGTCTGGATGAGTTCGGTTCCTAAATGGGCGGTGATCCAACCGCTCCCACCTCGCGTCAAATCCGACTCCGATGGGTCAACGTTAACAGCGACGATGCGCGTGGCGACTACGGGTGCGTTTTCCTGCGCTTGCGGTTTGATCCTGATAATAGTGGCGACGTCCACGCGGCTGAGCGCAACCGTGACCGTGTCCGAACCTTCTTCCCGTGTTGTCTTGCGGTTTATTGGGGCGTCATCTCCCACGGTCAGAGTCACCGAGTCGACCGTTGAAGGAAACCGAACGATAAGCCTCTCGCCGACAGTGATATTGTCGCGGTTGGCTGAGCGCGTCAAGACATACGCCAGCTCCTTCATCAACGGAACGTATGCCGGAGTTGCACCATAGAGATTCCAGCTCTTGTCCGCGGAAGTGCTGAAGAATATGACCTGGCCATCTCCGAAGTGACGCTCAACGATAGCAGGCCAGGTTTTGGTCTTCAGGGTATCTTGATTGGCAGCACGGAATGACGCCAAGACACGTGTCCCTTCTTGAGGTCTTATTTCCGTGGCCAAGAACTTGTAAGTCGGAATGCTGGTGATCCCAGGTTGAGTCCGTGGATCTTCGAAATATTTCATGGCCGGATGATCGAAAGTCTCGAATTGTAGGTTGTAGGGTTCGTTGGTGAGATCATCCGAGCCGATGGCTCGCAGTAGTCGATACGGTAAGAGTCCTTTACCGTCGCGATAGAACAATGTGTTGCTAGTCCCGGATGGACCTAGTCGTCCTGGGACTTCAAGGGCCCGGCCAGCAAAGAACAACAAGGAGCCGCCTTCTTCGACAAAACTCTCAAGAGCAGCGACTCGGGTTGAACTCACTTGTGCGACGTTGGCAAGAACGATCAAGTCATACGCATTCAGTTTTTCGGCGCGAAAATCGAGAAGAGAGACTTCCTTGACATCGAATGCAGAAACGCCTTCCGAAGTTCTTCCGACCCAAGGATCGAGGGCGCGAGATAGAAAAAACACGGCCGAATCTTCTGGTTCTCGAGCAGCGTTACCGTCAACAGCCAAGACCTTGATTCGGTCTCTTACCTCAAAGGCAAAACGGCGAGTGTTGTCGATCCCCAAAGAGTCGTCGACGTAACGGACGGCCACGTAGTGCCACCCGGCATCCTTGAAAACGGTACTGAAAGGAAATGACCTCTCGACGGCCTGCGCCGTTCCGGTGGCTCTTCCTTTGAGATCGCTGACGACTTCTTTTTGCACGAAAGAGGTTTCGGAGTCGATGTAGAACTGGATTTCACCGTTGACCGTTTCGTCGCCAAAGTTCTCAATCACACATTCAAAATCAGTGGGGCGGTTTTGAACAAGGCTCTTGCCGATGTGTTTCAACGAGGTCACGGCAACGTTCGGTACCCTTTCTCCTGTTGCACTTCCCACATCAACGAGATAGACGTCGCCACCGGCATCCTTAATCTGCCGGAGAAGATCTTCAACCCTGGAATCAGGGGCATCGAGTTTGACATCCGAACCTTCGGGGTTTGAACCTTGGTTCCCTATCAGTGCACTGCGTTGCATGTCTGTGAAAATGTAGATTGTCTTGCGGCCAGGGAAGTCCTTGGTCAGACTTGGTTCTTGCATAAGTCCGGCAATAATCCCCAAACCACCAATGGTATCGGTTCCGCCATGAGTGAGCTCGAGCTGGTCCAAGGAGTTTTGGACCACCTGAATTTCACGGGTGAGCGGCACGTGAATTCTCGCGCGGCCTCCTATGCTAAGAAGGGCAGCGGCATCACTTTCGGAATCGAGAGATTGAAGCAGCTCTTTCGCCTTGTTTACTGCCTTCTCGAAGGGGACACGATTTGATTCATCTCGATAGTCCATACTGAAAGAGTTGTCGATGACAGCAAGAACGGTTTTTGACGTTGAACCGCCCAAGATACTGGCACCGCTGGTCCGGGGATCAGCCAAGGCGCAGGCGAGCATGAGGAGGATAGCTACCCGAAGAAGCATCAAGAGGATGTTCTCTATTTGAAGTCGTTTGCGAGTTCGCTTGAATGCGCGTTGCAAAAAATGCATGGCGGCCCATGGCACTCGGCGATACTTGCGACGTGACAAGAGGTGGATAACAACGGGGATGGAGGCTGCTGCTCCCCACCAAAGCATGGATGGTGCGCCAAAGAGGCCTTGCATGAAATGTCCTTTACCTTAACGGGAACCTTTGCGTGCAGCTAAGTAGCCAGCGAGTGCGATGTCCAAGGGCTT